>CAZJNG010000388.1:0-2965 GCA_964547265.1 uncultured Candidatus Cloacimonadota bacterium
AAATTGCAGTAATTGCTATATTTTCAATCAATAGCAATAATGATTTTTAAAAAATACGGGGTATGCGTGTTTTTTAATTATTTAGAACTCATTTTGCTTGACAATTATTCATATACGATATTTTTGATTTATAAGAAAATAAAGTTATAAGAAGGGCTGTATGGAAAAAGTTGAGTTATTAGAAAAATTAACTTTGTTATCGGGTGTTTCCGGTGATGAAAAAAGTGTAAAAAAATTTATGGAAAATGAACTTAACTCTATTGCCGATAATGTTCTTAAAGATAATTTAGGTTCAATTGCTTTTGAGTTAAAAGGTACATCAGAGATACCTAAAGTATTAATTGTCGGACATATGGATGAAATTGGTTTTATGGTTCACAGTATTCGAAAGAACGGTTTAATAAATTTTACAAATTTAGGTGGATGGGATCCAAGAACGCTAATGTCATCACCTGTTGAGATAATCAATAGTAAGGGCGAAAAACATACAGGTATTATTGGCTCAGTTCCGGTTCATCATTTAAAAGATTCATCAGGAAAACTAAGTCTTGATGATATGTATATAGATATTGGTGCAGACAGTGATGTAGAAGTTCAGGAACTTTTTGGTATCAGAAAAGGTAATTTTATCGTACCTGTGACACATTTTAAGTATATAGACAAGAAAGATTGTATAATTTCCAAGGCATTTGATGACAGAGTCGGGGTAGCCGTAGCAATTGAAACTGCTAAGTATTTTAAAGAGAATCTGCATCCAAATAGTCTCTTTTGTGCCGGATCTGTGCAAGAGGAAGTAGGTACAAGAGGTGCGCAGACTATTTCACAATTGGTTAAACCTGACATAGCTATTGTAATCGAAGGAGCACCCGGAGATGATTTTCCAACAAATCGTGATGAAAGTCAGGCAAAAAAGAATGCCGGAGTTCAATTGAGAATGATTGACCCAACAATGATATGCAATCCTGCTTTTGCTGATTTCGTCATTGATATTGCCGAAAAAGAAAAGATACCTTATCAGATAGCTGTCAGAAAATCAGGTGGTACAGATGCAGGAAAGATTCATTTAAGTAATTTAGGTGTTCCTACTGTTGTATTATCTGCTCCTGTTCGTTATGCTCATAGTCATAACGGTCTTATGAGTATGAAGGATTATCAAGCTGTTCACGATTTAGCTATAGCTATAATTAAAAACTTAGATGCTAAAGCTTTTAAGAGTTTCATTGATTAGAAGTAGAAGTAAATGAGTAATAATCAATCTTCTCAACCAATAGGAATATTTGATTCGGGAGTCGGCGGACTTACTGTATTTAAAGAAGTTAGAAATACATTTCCCTCAGAGAATCTTATATATTTTGGGGACACAGCTCGTGTCCCTTATGGTCCTAAATCTAATAATACTGTTATTGATTATTCGGTACAAAATGCCAGGTTCTTATTGCAACAAGGAGTGAAAATTATAGTAGTTGCTTGTAATACTTCATCTGCCGTGGCATTAGATTATTTAAAGAAAATTTTAAATATTCCTGTAATTGGTGTGATTGAACCGGGAGCAGAAACTGCCGTTGAAGCTACCAGTAATAGAAAAATTGGTGTGATTGGTACAGAAGCAACTATCAGGAGTAAGGCTTATACTAATGCCATCAGGTCTTTAGATAAACGGATTGAAGTTTACGAACAAGCCTGTCCATTGTTTGTGTCTTTAGCAGAAGAAGGTTGGCATAAAAGTGAGATAAGCAGAGATGTAGCAAAGATTTATTTAGGAAATTTAATCAGCAAAGGCATAGATACTTTAGTTTTAGGTTGTACCCATTATCCAATTTTAAAAGATATTATTCAGGATGTTTGTGGAGAAAAGATAAGGCTTGTTGACAGTGCTGTCGCAATACAAAGTCATTTAAAGCAATACATTAATAATGAGCATAATAATATACTCGGAAAAAATTATTTTTATGTAAGTGATAATGAGGATAAATTTTTAAAGATAGCAAAGATGATTTTAGATATTAAAAGTTTTAACTTGGAAAAGGTTAGACTTGGCGAATCATGGTACATCCAGTACGACCAAATTGGCTTTTAAATTTAAGTGAAATATTAAGGAGACTATATGATGGATTATGCAGAGATTGCATTTAAAATATTGAACTGTATCTTAAAGATAAGACCTCATCAGGCTATTACAATATCTGCAGAAATTCATAATGTATCTGATTATGATGACCCTTTGATTGAAATTCCTTTCTTAGAAGAACTTTCCTTGTGTATTAGAAAAGCCAAAGCTTTACCGATAATTGATGTCTCTACAGAGAATTTACATAAGAGATTTTTTGAAGAGATTTCTGATGATAGCATTGATGTTTCTACAGAACAGTTTTTCAAATGGATGGATTCTGCAGAGCTTTTTATTGATTTGAGTTGGAGAAGTAATCCTCATTTTTATCAATCTATTGCTGACAGGTCATATAAAAGGGTGAAAATGTCTTCAAAGGAATTTATTAAAATATTTTCAGATAATAATAAGAAATTACTTTTACTTGGGTTCCCTACCAGAGGTTTGTCAATTTATTATAAAGTAGATCATGCATTATTAGAAAAGACTTATTTTGAGGCTTTAAATATTGATTATAATGAACTTAAAAAAAGGGTTTTAATTTTTGATGGTAAGGTAAAAAAATCTAAAAAATGGTTTTTAGACACAGATAAGAGAACACTCGAAATCGAATTTGATAAAGAATCTCTATGTATGTATGGTGATTTTAATGACGAGGTTATTGTTACTCTTCCCTGTGGAAGTTGGGAACAGGAGTTGATTGAAAACAATCTAAAAGGTATATTTTTTGCTGATAGTGTGTTTTTTGACCATCATCGTTGGCATGATGTACAGATTATCTTTGAAAATGGTAAAGTTGTTGATGTTGAAACCATATCAGAACTTGAAGATGTAAATTTATTAAAGACATTATTATTT
>CAZJNG010000389.1:0-2958 GCA_964547265.1 uncultured Candidatus Cloacimonadota bacterium
CCGGCAACATGGTTATTCAAATCAGAAATTAAACTAATAAATGGAAACGGCGAAGTCCCATCTTGGCATGAAACATATCCTGATACGCTAACTGTTTCATAATCAAGTGTAATATCTATGCCGGTAGCAACTTGATTTTCGTCGCTTATCTCAAAAATACTTGAATAAGCAATTGGAGTATTTGTAGATGTACTAATTATTGCAACCCTGTAAATACCATTAGGTATCATTTCAAATGAATGATATTCTCCTGAAGGAGATGATTCACCAAAAAATATTCCGGGAGAATGTGGATTGTTTACATCTTGTAACTTTAGGGTTTGAAAGGCTAAAGGTTGATTGTTTAAATCATAAATTGTGCCGGAAACAGAGCCTGTTCCATAGGAGAAATAGATTAAATTATAAAAACTGATATTTGTATAATTAAGGTGATTTTCGTCGATAATCAAAGCATCAGAATAAGAGATTGGCTCATAATTATTATTTAAGTAATCAAAGATTACTATTTTATAATTACCATGTATTATATTTTTGATTTCATAAAAGCCATATTCGTTACTAAGAACAGCATAATCATGAAGAATATGTGTGTTGTTTTCGTAAACCAATGCAACAGAAACATCTGCAATTGGTTGTCCTGCTGTATTATATACGAAACCTGATACTGTTCCAAATTCAGAAGTGTTAATCATTTTAATGTTTATATCTGAAACTTCAGTGTCGTCAGCATCTACAGTAATTACAAATATTTCACCATCCACCATGTGTGGAGTTTGGTAGTATACTTCGTTAGTTGTGAAAATTATATAAGAACCACTTGGTACATTTTGAAAATTAAAAACTCCATTTTCATCTGTAACTGCTTGGATTATATCAGGATAAATCATTAAAATATCCAAACTGTATAAAACTATTGAACTGTTTAGTAAAGGATCAGAAATATTTTTTAGAAAAACATTTGCTTGCGAAATTGTTTGGTCATTGTGGTTTAAGATTTGTCCTGTGATAGTGGCAGAAGATAATCCTGTGATAGCAAAGATAATCATTGCTAAAGTTAAGAGATTGTTTCTTAGATTAATAATCTGTTTCATTTTTAACTCCTTACTTATTGTTTTATCAAATCCTTAACGCAGTTCTTGTGCCATATTTGACTATAATGAATTAACTTCTTTACTAACAATAAATTATATCTGATTGAATTAATTTGTGCTTTTTATCATTGATACATAATAGTTACACAATACAGCATGATTTATTATATATGTCGTTGTTATGATGACATTTAAATATATTTTTGATGGTGTAACGCATAAGTAACAATGAAACTGAAATGTTTCATTAAGGTATCTAGGCTTAATGTTTTCCCCTTAGAAGATAATCAATAAGAAATAAAAATTGTAATAAAAACATCAAAGTCGGTTTAATCAGGAACACCCACAATAGTTTCTGCTAAAGATAGATTATCATAGATAAAGTCAATCAAATCATTGATTTGCTCTCTATCATTATCTTTGTTTAAGTGAATTTTCTCAATAGCCTCATCAGTTACCAAGATAAAGGTCAGAGTATCAGAAGAGGTTTTCTTATCTGATAACAATAAGTTTTTTACCTTTTGATGAAACGATTCATCTGCATACTTAAAAACAAACTTACCGCAAATACTAAAAAAGTAGTTATGGTATTTTTGATAATTATTAAATGACAGCTTTTTAAGCAGATAGCTATATTTCAGACTTAGCAATATGCCTAAATAAACTGCTTGTCCATGAGACACTTTATAGTCTGACAAAGATTCCAGTAAATGACCAAAGCTATGTCCCAGATTTAATACTTGTCTGTGAGAAGAGTCATTTAAGTCTGACATACATAAACTTAATTTATACCCGGCACATTTAAAAATATACTCAGGTAAATCCATTTGAAAGTTTGAACTACTCAAGAAAAAATCACGGTCAAAAATCAACATTGTTTTAAGAAGCTCTGCATAGCCGTCTCTTAGTTTTTTTAATGACAAAGTGGATAAAAAACGATAATCATAGATAATCTTATTTGCCGGATAAAAAGTACCAATCTTGTTCTTAAGATTTTTAAAATTAACACCAGTTTTACCGCCTATACCTGCATCGCACAGGGCTAAGAGAGTTGTTGGGATAAGAGTTAATTTACTTCCTCTATTAATTAACGAGGCACAAAAAGCTGAGATATCAAGGCAAATCCCTCCTCCTATACCTACAATAGTCATATCACGCGAAAAATGCCCGTTAGATACTTTAAAAATCTTATCAATTATCTTATTTACTGTAATAAATGTCTTATTCTTTTCTGTTGCTTTTAACCAATATATATTATCATGATCTTTAAAATTTATATCAATAGAATACTGATTTCTTTTATTTAGTAAATGCTTATCTCGGAAATAATTATCTACAATAAAAAAACATTTTGATGAATCAAAATCATCAAGTTTTATCTTTTCTTCAACAAGTAAAGTAATATATTTTTGTTGTAAGGGATACCTATTTTTCATTCACTCGTACTATTTTACCAACAAACCATATTTTATTAAAATCAGCAGGAATTTCCTTAACAATATTATCAGAAGTTAGAGTTGATGTGGTGATTATTTCTTTTGGAATTTGAGTAATGCTGTTTTTATTTATTAATGAGCCTTTGAGATTAAAATTATCTGATTTAAAATATACTTCATTTTGCGAAGCATCTTCATCAATAAAATCTGTTAGAAGTTCTAATGTTTTCAAGTGATAATCTTCCTGTTGAATATCATCATGAAATTCTTGAAAGATAAGAAATCTTGAATCAGTTTCAATATCAACAAGCTCTTCATCAATAAAATCATTTCCTGCCCATATATCTTTTTTATAATTTATCATGTTTATCTCCAATTTATTTGTTTATTATCTTATCGAAATTATCCGAAAAAAGTTTAGCATTAATGAT
>CAZJNG010000390.1:0-2943 GCA_964547265.1 uncultured Candidatus Cloacimonadota bacterium
AAGATAAGTATTTTGTGTTCTTTTCCGGAGGTTTTTCTAGGTCAGGATTTATTACATATAGAAGTAAGAAATTACATAACTGTCTAAGGATTAATTATGAAATGCTTAACCGTTCTTTAGCTGATTTTATGGATTATCACAGAGATAAAGATCGTGTTGAGCTCAGAATATTACTTGGCGGATATATTTCCTTTTTAAGGCATTTAAGGGATAGTTTTTTAAATCATTACCTTGAAGGGTATAATCAGAACTTTGCCCGGGATATTATTGCTTTTGAGGATTTCCAATTAATATTCAGTGAATTTGATGATTTAAAAAATGAACTCCATGATTTTGTTTCTTTACCATCTCAGGAAAAGTTTATAATAATCAGAGACAAAATGAATGAAATTATAATGAAAGAACTTTTGACAAATGCTTAGTAATATTAAAAAGCAACTTAATCTTGTAGCAGACGAAGAGCACTTTTTATGGGTAGATAGTGACATAGATAATCGTCTATGGAATATAAGATTAAACGAACTCATTGACCGGAGAGAAATAGAGCCTGTTTATTTAGTGTCTTACGAGGCTAAAAAAGATTTTATGCTTAGTAATCCGGATATGTTGATTATAAATTCGCCTTATGTATATTGGATACAAATACCTGCTGATGAGGCACAATTTAATGTTAGACTGGACAAATATACTCAAGAAATTATAATTAGTTATCTGAAAAAGATTAAACAAAGTAGATTAAATTATATAGAAAAGATTTTGAAACATGAACTTGCTAATGAATTTTCTCCTTTAATAATGGCTTCCTATTGCTTTGATAATGGGATAGCAGATCAAAAAACTTATGATGTGGTAAAAGATAAATTTGAGCAAAGAAAAAATAGTAATCTCAATAAACTGCTTAAGCAGTATTATTATCTGACTAACTTGTCTAATATAAAAAAAACTAATGATAATGTACACAAAAAAGATTTTAAAAGATATCAGTTAAAAGTTTTACTCATTGACGATTTTGCTGACAATGGCTTTTATGATGTTTTTAAATTAATGTTTAAAAAATTGGATTATTTTAATAATGATATAGATGCAGAAAAATACTTGTCAAAAATTGAGGATAATTACATCCCTTATGACCTGATTATCTGTGATTTAAATCTTAGAAATGAGTCAGCCGATATAGATATTAAAGAAAGATCCGGCTATAAAATTATTAAAACAATTAAAGAAAAAGACTTTTTTGTGCCGGTAATACTTTTTACATCATCTGAAAAGACACAAAATTATATTGAACTTAAGAATCTCGGTTTAGAGGCATATGTTAATAAATTACATGCAGATTCTAAGCATGATGAGATAGAATATACAATGCAAAATCTTTTTCGTAGTCTTGATAAAATAAGTAAAAATACATTTGTACACAGGTTTTATTATGCTTATAGTCTTTACAATAATCTTGAACTGAGTAATTTAAAAATTAGAGACAAACTTTATGCGATTTTGTTAAAACTCTATAATTCAGCTTTTTATTTCAACACTTATCATAAGAGATTAAACAATTTGATCTATAATGAAATACTTTTATATGTTCATAATATCATAACAGACATTATTCAAGAAACAGATGCAACATGTTGTTTTGAGAAAAATAATATAAGTATTTTCTTTAAAAATACTTATGAGCAAAATATACTAACCAAACTTAACAGTTTGAGAAATAGCATAAATTTGATTCATGGTAGCAGTAGGGTTGATTTAGAGCATATCATCAGTTATCTGAATTTAGTATTCTTTCTACTTTTGAGAAAAGACAGAGAAAAATTAGATATACATAAAGGCAATGTAATAGAAATGCTTAAAACAGTTGATCAGCAACGAATAGAAGTTAGGGATTTAAAAAGATTATGGCAGATATCAGACTAGCCGGAATATGTATAAAAAAGTAAAAAAAATATACATATCTTGCTTGACATATATAGAATTTTGTTTTTTTTATACATATAAGGAGGAATTATGGAATTTCAATTAGATTTATTACCTCCAAATGTTGATTTGGAGAGTACAAAGATTCTAAAAAAACTTGCTTCTGCTCACAGGTATTTAGCAGAGTTAAAAGGTATTTCTTCATCTATTCCTAATCAATCAATTTTGATAAATACCCTTTCTTTGCAGGAAGCTAAAGACAGTTCCGCGATTGAAAACATTATAACAACTCATGATGAACTTTTTAAAGTAGAACTTTTTTCTGGATATACAAAAAATGCTTCAGCTAAAGAAGTAAGTCGTTATGTACTGGCATTAAAAACAGGATATGAGTTTATTTCTCATACAAAGCTTATTACCTGTAATAATATAATTGAAATACAGGCAAAACTAGAAAATCATAAAGCAGGTTTTCGTAAACTTCCCGGCACTGAGTTAAAAAATCAGCATACAGGAGAGACGGTCTATATACCACCACAACGCCATAGTCAAATTGTAGAACTTATGAATAATTTAGAGATTTTTATAAACGATGATTCGGTTTGTGACCTTGATCCTTTAATAAAAATGGCAATTATACTTTACCAGTTTGAAAGTATACACCCATTTTATGATGGAATTGGAAGAACAGGAAGAATCTTAAATGTCTTATACCTTGTTTTAAAAGACTTATTACAGATTCCGGTATTATACCTTAGTCGTTATATTATAAAATCAAAAGAAAAGTACTATAAACTACTACAAGATGTCCGGGATAATAATAACTGGGAGGAATGGGTTCTGTATATGCTTGAAGGAGTTGAGCAAACTTCCATTCAAACACTATCTTCAATACAAGCGATTAAAGAATGTTTCATGACTTATAAACACAAGATAAGATCAAATCATAAATTTTACAGTCAGGATTTGATTAATAACCTTTTTCATCACCCCTACACAAAAATTGATTTTTTAGTCAGAGATTTA
>CAZJNG010000391.1:0-2943 GCA_964547265.1 uncultured Candidatus Cloacimonadota bacterium
ACATCATTACCGTCAATGCTTGCTGTTAAGTTTCTTACAGGAAGTGCAGGACCACTAATAAAGTCAATAGTAACATTAATTGAAGTAGGTTCTGATTCTTGTTCACCATATAATGTTGTTACTGAATAAACATATTCACCATTTTCTAGGTTTAAATCATCATATTCAGTTGTTTCTGCATCTAAAGTTGCAATCAATAAATCATTACGATAAATTTTAAAGCCATTTAACTCACGATTTCTAGTATTCTTTGTAGAATTAATTGCTTTTCCTACTTTAAGATTTTTGCTTACGAACTGACTATTCACTGTTGAAGCTGTGGTAAATTTAGCAAAATCTTCTTTTGTTTCAAAAGTAGCTGCAAATAATGATCTACCGGTTACAACATTAGTAACCATAATATCATCTAATTTCATATAGAATAAATCAGTGCAGTTATTATGGATAAATGCAATATAAACTGTTTGACCTGCATAAGCTGATAAATCTTGAGTTCTGTTATGCCATTCACCGTCTGTTAAGGTTTCACTAAATAATGATGTAGTAAAATCTGCAGGTGTTGAACCTGTTGTTGAAATCTTAACTTCATAATGCTCTTGTGGCCATTCCGGATCTTGAGCTCCTACAAACCAAGAAAGTTCTGCATTATCGTCAAGAGTAATAGCCGGAGTAATTAACCAATCATTAGGAGTTAATGCTCCGCTTGTAGATGTCCATGAAGCACTTGCTATACATTGATTGCCGGAATACGCTGCTCCTGCAACAGAATATAAGAACCAAGCTATTCCATCATCATCAACATCTAAGTTTTGCCAACCTTCAGGAAGATTTTCTCCTTCGAAATTTTGGAAGAATACATTTTCCGGTGTAGCATAAGGATTATCCCAGCTTAAATGAACATTATTGTTATTTATGTCTGCAACCAAGTTTAAAGGTGGCAAAGCAGGCGGTAAAACTATTTCAATAGTAGCAGTAACTGTATTAGTTGGATCAGACTCACCATTTGTATATAAAGCTGTTACAAAGTATTCATAAGTTTCTCCACCAACAACATTTTCATCAGAGTAACTTAATTCTTCAGTTGTAGCAATGCTAATACCATTTCTATAAATTTTATAACCAGTGAACTCTCTTGTTACAGGAGCTTCCCATGTTAAATCTACCACGCCATCACCAACAACGGCAACTAGATTTGTTGGAGGATTAAGTAATGGTCTTATTTCAAATGTAACATTATCAATAAAGATATTATTGCCGTATCCACTAACACCTACAAAAGCAATTTGAGCAGTTTCGCCGTCTTCAGCTATTGGCAGATTAACAAAATGTTGAACCCATTCCGCTGTAGCGGCATAACGGTTAATAGAAGCAATTGCTTCTTCGTTTTCTCCGAAATATATTTCTACTTTATCTCCATTTGTAGAATAACCGGGATCATGATACATCCAGAAAGAAACTCTGTAATTACCATTAGGGAAAACAATCGGAGGAGATACTAAAGCTGCACTTGTTCCACTTGTAAAGTTAAAACAACTATATTTTACCATTCCTTCTCCTGATTGAGGAGCTGTTGTAGGGTAGGTTCCAACTGTTTCTCTTGTCCAGAGACCTGTTCCTGTAATTTGAATATTTGACCATCCAAACGGAGGAAAAACTACATCGTCAAAGTTTTCATTATGAGGAAGCATCGTAATGGTTGGATCAGCACATGAACCGGTAAGTTCAATTGTTGCTGTTTCACGATTCATTGTATTAGTTATTGTGATAGTAGCAATATGATTGCCTACATTGGTAGGTAAGTATGAAGCTACGAATGAGAGAGTTGTAGTTCCTTCAAGAGTAAAAGGAAATACTGCTTCGTCTAAGTCTATTGAAAACGCATCATCACCTTCAATTGTGATTGAATTTATTTCAATTTGACCAGAACCTGTATTTGAAAGAATAAAGGATTGATTACTTGTTGTATTAATATAATGTAATCCAAAATCTTTACTTGGTGGAGTGATTGCTAAATAAGGACTACTTGGGATTTCTCTGATAATCACATTGTCTATATCAACATAGTAATCAAGTGAATGTGCTGAATTCTTAGTTAGAGAGAATTTCAAGACGATAGTGTCTCCAGTGTAGTCGTCAAGATTTAAAACAATAGTTGTGAAATCTATTGATACATTATGATTGGTATCATTTATTTCGTGGATTAACTCATAATTAGTGCCTAAGTCGTTTGAAATATAAACTTGAATTAAGTCGCCATCAATTTCTGTACCGACAAGATTACCTGAGCTAAATCCTGAGTAATTTATAATTCTATAATCAAATTTGAATTCTGTATTTTCAACAATTACTCCTATAGGGCATGTAACAGCTTCACCTGTCATGTTTCCGCCGGTACCATATATATTTTTATATAAACCTTTAGAACCATCAACACCATGATTTGCACCTATTGACATATTACCTGTCCAGTTAATGCTTGCTAAAGAGCTTACACCCTCACCGTCAAAATCTTGTGTGTAAGGTATTGGTTGTGTTGGATCTTCCATAGTAGTAAATGACCATTCATTGCCTGTTACTTCTGATGTACCAACTGTTGTTACAGTCCAGAAATATGTAGTTAAATAATTCCAGTGACTAGGGTTAGTCCATGAGTTTGTTTCAATAGAAATATTATTTGCAATATCTGTTGCTCCTGATGATGTTCCTACAGAAATTTTATATCCGTCAGCACCATTAACTGCTGTCCAACTTAAAATTTGTGTTATAGGTCTGTTTACAGATTCATGAGCAGGTGTAGGATTTGTTGCAATACCGTTAGTTGTGGTAAATGACCATGTTTCGGAAGCTGCAGCATCACCATATTCGTTACTAGCAGTAACATTCCAATAGTATGTTTGTCCAAAAAGAAGAGCAGATTCCGGTGTCCATGAAGTTGCAGCATCA
>CAZJNG010000392.1:0-2927 GCA_964547265.1 uncultured Candidatus Cloacimonadota bacterium
TTATTAGCAGGGTTTTTGTTGATTGATGGTAATTACATTAAGTGTTCATCAAACAATAACGATGATAAAATTGATTCTCAAACTTTGGAGATAATTATTGAAAAACTAAAGCACAGTAATTTTAATAATATTCTTGGGAAAGTTTATTTTTTGAGTAAAGATATTGAGAAGGCTATGCAATATTGGAATTATCACCTTGATTACCTTATAAAACAACAATATTTTTTATCAGCATATGAATTTTTAAACATTATAAGTCAACAAATAAATTTACCAAAAATTAGTTTTGAAATAAAAAAGAAATTTGCATTTATAAGTAGAATCACGGGTAAATTTCATGAATCTAAAAAACTCTATCAGCAACTCATAAAGGAAACCACAGACTTGGTAAAAGCAGTTCTTTTATGCGATTACGCTATTGTGTTACAAGCATTAAATCAAACAGATGAAGCAATCAATATCTACAAAGATGCTATTGAGTTATTTAAGTTACATAAAGATTGGACAAGCCTGTTTAGAGCAATGAATAACCTGGGCGTTGTATATTTTGTTTCTAAAAGATATACTGAGGCAGAATCTCTTTTTAATGATGTATTACTTCAATCTAAAATTTTAAAAAATATACAGTTTGAAACTATTTCTTATTTAAATCTGGCAGATATTTATTGTAAACGGGGAGAATGGAGTAAGGCTATCTTTCACTGTGATAAAGCTATTCTTTTTGCTGAAAATAATAATAAATTTAACCTAGTATGTAATGGTAAAATCATTAAAGCTAGAAGTCTTTTTGCTCAGGGATACATCGATCAAGCTCTAACTATTCTTGAAAACTTACTTACCATTTCTCAAGTAAAAGAAAATCAATTGCTAATGTATGAGATTTTGGCTTGGTTAATTCATTTTTATCAAAAAACAAATTCAAGTAAAACAGAAGAACTTTTATCTGCATGGAGTCTTCCCTCTGAAGATATGCATGAGATATTAATAAGAGAATTATTCTTTTATTATTATTTTAAGAAATTATTTTTAAATGCTTATAGAATGCTTGAAAAAATTCCTGAAAATATTATACTTCCTGCATTTTTAAACTCAAATCATATTGTTATCGAAGAATGTTTGAATGAATTAAAAATTCAAAATGAGCATGATTCTTATTTGTACTATTTAACTCATTATTTGCATTCTGATATTCCTGATAGGTTTTCAACCCGGATAGAAAGTTATTATGATGATATAAAACTCTTTAGTTTTAAGCCTGCTGAATTTTTATATAAAGAGAATGATTATAGTCCTGTTACTAAGTTTTTAAAAAAAATGGACAATGTTACGGAACCAATTGAATGTATAAAGATTATTCTTCAAGAACTCAGCATTTACTTCAAATTGTTATATTTTGACAACATGTTAAATCCTGTTTTTGAAACTAATGGTTATATGATAAATGATTCACCGTCAAATGTTTCTTATTGTGGTTATATTTTAAAACAAGTCTTTAATAAAAAAGGATTTCTTTATGAACATGATGTCCTAAATGCAGATATCCTTTCAGTTAATACCGATGTAATTGCCTCAGGAATAAAGTCAATACTGAGTTATTCTTTTTATGTTGCAGATAATTTCTATGGTTTGATGTACTTTGAAAATAAAACTCAAACTCAACCTAATAATTATCAAATTGAATTTGCACAAGTTCTTTTTAATCTGACAAATGTTTATCTTGAAAATTTGCTTTTAAAAAATGACCGATTTGCAAAAAATGATTTGATTTCTCTTACAAATGATAAACAAAAAGATTGGGAATTAATTGGTAATAGCAAAGTTATGGATGATGTTTATAATAAAATAAAACTAGTCGCCAAGCATAATGTGAATGTTTTAATCACAGGAGAAACAGGAGTTGGTAAAGAATTAGTTTCAAGATCGATTCATCAGCAATATACTAAAAAAGAAAAAGCACCTTTTGTAGCTGTAAATTGTGCTGCAATCCCTGAACAATTACTTGAATCAGAACTGTTTGGTTATCGTAAAGGAGCTTTTACAGGTGCTGTGAGCGACCAAAAAGGAAAAATTCTTGAAGCAGACAACGGAACCTTGTTTCTTGATGAAATAGGAGATTTACCTATAATTTTACAGTCAAAACTTCTCAGAGTCCTTCAAGAGAAATCTGTCACTCCGCTTGGGAGTAGTGAAAGTATTCCGGTTTCTGTCAGAATTATAACTGCTACCAACAGAAATCTAGACGAAATGGTTAAAGATAATAATTTTAGAGCAGATTTATTTTATCGGCTAAAAGTGGTTACTATATTAATCCCCTCTCTCGCTGAACGAAGAGAAGATATTCCGTTGTTGGTAATGCATTTTTTAAAAAAATTTAATCATAAGTTTGATAAAAATATTATGGGAATCCAACCAAACACAATGCGGTATTTACAGTCAAAAGAATGGAAAGGCAATATCCGTGAGTTAGAAAATGAAATGGAAAGAGCTGTTTTAATGTGTAATAAAGAGTATCTAAGTATGGATGACTTGATTGAAAGTACAATCAACGATAATTACCAAAAGGATATAATTAATTTGCCTGTTCATTGGAAAGAATACAAACAGTATAAGCAAAATATATGTAATGATTTAGATAAGAAATATGTTAATCAACTTTTGAATCAGGCTGAAAATAATGTTACACTAGCCGGTAAAATCGGACATCTCGAAAGAATACAGATTTACAGACTGCTAAAAGATAATAATGTAGAATAGAAGTAATATACCTGATTTTCAGCAGTTAAAAATTGATGTTCTTCATTATTTTTCAATATATATTACCCATAGTGTTTATTTATTTATGAATCCTATAACTCACATTCCTCACCCCCTTTATGACTTTAAATTTATTTATTTGAGTTAATTTTTTAAGAATAGTATTTTACATA
>CAZJNG010000393.1:0-2915 GCA_964547265.1 uncultured Candidatus Cloacimonadota bacterium
AATAATGATAGGTTAGTGACTGAGTATCTTTTTCAACATAATCAAAGCGTTTTCCATTTTTTATGTATAACTGATGATGAACAGATTCATAATAATCTTTTAAGTCAAGAAAATTTATCAAAAAGAATTATATTGAAGTAAATATGAAAAATTTAAAAAATTTAATTTTTATATTATTAGTTTTACTTTTAGGCTCATGTATGGGAATAAAACCTGGAAGTAGAAATAGTGTTTCCAAACTCTATGAAAGTTTTTTTGCCGGTCAAGAAGGCATGCAGTATTTTATTAAACCTCTTGAGTTTAGAAATAATAACAAGGAAAAACTTTTAGTAGATTTTACCTTTAGATACAGAAATGAGATTCGAGATTCTGTTATAGTTAATGTTTCAGTAGTTAGTGAAAAATTAATAAGAAATTTTCATTTGCTTGAGTTTAGTTCAGACTCAAATATCGCAAACTCGGATAGTTTAAATTTTTTTCTGTCTTCAATTAAAGGTAATCAGATTACTTCACGGTTTAGTACGAAAATTCATCTAAAAGAAATAGTCGGACTATTTAAAAATAGTGATTGGATTGTTAAAATTGAATCAAATACAATTAACTCAGAGTTTTCCCCAACTAGAGCAACTAAGAAAAACATCAATCGATTAAATCAAAATCTGTTTATTTTATTCAGAGATTAATCCTTCTAATAGTAAGAAAAATAAAGATTTGTGAACTGTTAAAAAGTTAAATTATTAACTAAACATGATAAACTGCAAGACAATAATATAGGAGATTATATGAAAAAAGTTATTGTAATATTCTTTGTAATTACTATGTGTTTTGTGCAAATATATGCTGAAGGTGAACATTTAACAATAGATGTTATAAAATTTCATTATGAAAAACAAGGAGAAGGACCGGCAGTAATTCTTGTTCATGGCTGGGGAGTGTCACTTGATTCTTGGCATTTTTTATTCCCTGATTTAACTGATAAATATACCGTGATTCGATATGACAGGCGTGGGTTTGGAAAATCAGAAGGAATACCTAATCTTAGTCAGGATCCCGCTGATCTTAGCCATCTATTAAAACATTTAAAAATTGAAAAAGCAGTCATAATTGGTCATTCACAAGGTGCAGAGGTTGCTCTTCGTTTTGTCTTATCTTTTCCTGAACAATCATCCGGTTTAGTTTTATTTGGATGTAGTACACCCGATGGTTTTGGGCTTAGTTGGAATGGACCGGATGCATTTCCTGCAGACATGATTCAAACTGCACAGGATAAAGGTCTAGATGCGATGCGAGCTTTATTTGCAGGACATCCTCTAGGAAATGGTTTTGTTGTAGGAACTGAAGGAAATGAAATTATGGCTAAAATGTTCTTGGCTTATGAAGGGAAAGATCTCTTAAATCCACAACCGAAAAGAAAAATAAATAGTAAGTCAAGCATTGAACGACTCTCTGAAATTTCAGTATCAACACTAGTGATTACCGGTGAGTTGGAAATGCCCTACTTTAAAATAGTTTCAGATGCCTTAGCCTATGGCATAACAAACTCTGAAAGAGTTATTGTAAAAGGTGGAGGTCATTCAGTTATGTTACAGCAACCTGAGAGGTTTAACGCCGAGATCAAAAGATTTCTATCAAAACTATCTCTTTAATTTTTGTTTTTACAATTTTCCTTTAGTTTGACAGACTTTTAAAAGATAAAAATCAAGGTATAAACAAGGGACATCCAAGATGCTTTTCCCTCTTGGAGGTCACTTGTAGATTGACAAATCCTTACAGTTAGTCTTACGAACGGAATGATGTATTTTAATTATCTAATTTATAATAAGTTACAAGAATATTTTACTCTCTCAAACTGATCTGGTTTATGGAAACATTCTGGGAGTTATGAGTTACGCATAGAGCTCTTAATTTTATTTCATTAAATAAAAAGTATTGTCTTCTTTTGATTATCATGATTTATGTATAACAAAGGAAGTCCCTGCCTTATCAGGAACAAAATTTATTATTTTAAAATTATTCTTGACAAAAAGTACGGGTAACTTGGTATTAAACAAGAATTTTATTTTGGAGGATTGATGAAAAGAATAAATGAAGCACTTAGACTTTTTAAAACAGAATGTAACTGTGCCCAATCCGTTTTACTTGCTTTTGTCGAAGATTTAGACATAAACAAAGAAACTGCTAAAAAAGTAAGTTCTCCTTTTGGAGGAGGCATTGGCAGGAGCGGAATGATTTGCGGAGCTGTTTCAGGAGCGTTAATGGTCTTAGGTATTAAATACGGTGATAAACTCAGCAAGGATAACATGTATAAACAGACCAGGGAATTTTTGAACATGTTTAAACAAGAATATGGACAAATTGACTGTAAGCTTCTAACAGGTTTTGATTTATCAATTCCTGAACAAAGTGCAGAAGCCGGCAAGCAAAACATAGCTGACAATTTATGTTCAAACTATATCAAAAAATCAGTTATGATGTTGGAAAGAATCTTGACTGAGCTTGGGTAACAATTTTTTATTAAATCAATAGTCATTAAGTTTTTATTTATGAAATAAATCATCATATTTTGAGTTTTTTATTTTAATATTAGTTTTTGGAGGCAATGTGCGTCGTGTTATAATAATGATTTTTCTCTTAATGTTTTCTTCTGTGTATCTTTTTTCTACTGCAAATGATAAACTTCAATTTGCTAAACAACTATTTTCAGATAAACTGTACGATGAAGCTTATCTGCAAATTAACCAACTTATAACAGAACATCCAAATGCCCCTGAAATTAATGAAGCCAGATTTATGACCGCTGCAATACATTATGAGAGGCGAGCATATCAAGATGCAAGGATACAATTGATTGCTTTACTAAGAAATCCATTTCAATTGTCTTTTGATATTAGAGTTAAGTCATTTCATTTATTAGC
>CAZJNG010000394.1:0-2913 GCA_964547265.1 uncultured Candidatus Cloacimonadota bacterium
ATTGTATGCCCTGACGAGCCGTCAGGGTTCCATTTTTTAACATTTTTGCACAGCCTCTTAAAACACTATTTTAACTTCTTCTTTATAACTTAACAATGTCCCTTCTAAGCCGGCTGTCCAGCCATCGATGAAAACTTTACCGTTTTTAATTGCATTTAAAAAATCATCACTTGAAACTTTATCACTGTTGCTTATATAATAGTGCTTACCTATCCTGTAAACACAATCCTTGACAAGCTCCTCAGGAACCTGCGTTGGTTCATCTAATCCGACAGTAAAAATCATATTGTAGATACGGGAAATAGTGTCTTTATATATTTCTGGAAATGAGATTTGTCCGGTATCACTTACGCTTAATCGTGGTGCTTCAATACTGTCAAATACCTTAAAGCCAATGTCAGGAACTTGTCTTTGATATTCTTCAAATTTCCCGTTGTTGTCTGCTTCTATTTTTTGCTTAATCTTTTCACCTGCCCGTTTTAACCGTTCTACTGTAATGCTTGAAATTACAGGAGGTAAATTATTATCTATACAAAACTTATAAGCCGGTTTGTCTTCTTTGATTGGTTCATCTATCTGGCATAATATAAATTTACGATTACCACCATCTTCATTTAACTGCATGACAGCGTGACCGGTAGTGCCGGAACCAGCGAAGAAGTCGAGGATAATAGAGTCATTATTGGTTGAAATTTGTATGATATCCATAATTAAGTGCAAAGGTTTAGGATTAGAGAAAAACCTGTCACCTAATAAATCTCTAACTTGTTGTGTTCCATTTCCGCTACTATATTCAGGCTTGTAAAAAAGGGTCTTTGGTTTTTTTGAAGGTAAGTCACCAATAGCAGGTCTTTGTTTTTTATAAATCCCTAAAGTTCCATTTCTTGAAACTATTATATTATTCAACTCATTTTTAACCTTTAGCTTACTCCATCTCCAAGACATTTCTTGATCGTTTGTCATTGGATAAAGAGTTATTAACTGACCATTATAACTTGTTGGCGGATTATCATCATCCGTAACATATACTGTATCATTAGAATCAATAAATATTGGATAATAAAGATTTGGTCTTCTCTCTCTTGGAGCATTTGTACCTGTTGATTTTAAATTTGCACCCTGTTTAAAAAAACCTTCTTGATCTTCTTGCCAATCATCTATTTCTTCATCACTTACATTAAAATGGTTTAATGTGAGTAAGTTTTTATTTTTAGAGTAAACAAATGTATATTCATGTGTTCCGGCAAAACCAAATTCATCGTTATTACCTTTTAAATTCATTATAGTAGGTAGATTTGCCACAAAATTCTCTTCGCCGAAAATCTCATCACAAAGCAGTTTTAAATTTGCCTGTTCATTATCATCAATACTAATAAAAATCACTCCATCTTTACTTAATAAATCTCTTGCTAAGAGTAAACGGGGATACATAAACGCCAGCCAGCCATTATGGCTCTTTTTAGTTTTAAAGCTAAACTCCATTCTGTCGTAATCATTGTCACTTAGATTAGCCAATCCCAAAACTTCAGTTTCTTCTTTATCAAATTTGTCAGGATACACAAACTCATCGCTTGAGGTATTATAAGGAGGGTCTATATAAATACATTTGATTTTACCACTATAGTGATTCTTTAAGATTTTCAGGCTATCTAAATTATCACCTTTTAAGACAAGATTTTGTGTAGTGTCAAGATCTTTGCTCATTGAAGTATTTAATTTCAGCTCTTTTTCAGTTCTTTGGGCATATTTAGCTCTGGCAAAGTTTCTGCCTACAAAATTTAATCCGTAACCGTTTACTTTTTCATCAATCGGCAAGCCCAGTACGGCTTTGAGTTCTTCAAGATTTATTTCATTATCACGCAATATGTTTGGATAGTTTTCTTTCAGGAAACTTAATAATCTGTTTTCACTTTTTTCTGAATCAATAACTTTAAAACCTGCCTCTAAAAATGTATCTTTTTTCATAATTTATCCTCCTTTATCAATGCTGCTAATTGGGTTTGGTTAATTCTTTCTTTAAATAAAACTTTAATATCTTTGTCTTTGTAATATTCTGATAAAGCCTCAAAGTACTTTTTAGCAAAATCAATTTTTGCTTTTTCATCTGTGGGTATTACAGTTGATGAATTATAACCTTTTGCTTCTACTATGAGAAACAGTTTATTACCTTCACTGGTTTTTATAGCATAACAAAAGTCAGGATTATAATTTCCTAATGGAGTTTGAATCTTTAAGCGAGGAAGTTTACCGAATATTTCAATGCTCTCAATATTCGGGTCTTTTTCGATTATATCTAATTCAAAATTACTGTCATATTCTATTACTTCCTCAAAAACCCATTTTGATTTTAAAGAAAAATCTTCGACAATGTCTTTTTGAAATTTGCCTACACTAACAATATCCAAATATGTTTTATCATTTTCTGTTTTAAAAACATTTGGCAAGATTGAGCCGTTAATCCCACCATATTCAACATTTGTCTTAAGTATCGCTATCAAATTTCTATTAATTATTGCTGTAATTTCTCTTTGAGCCTGCTCAGGATTGTTACAAAGTATCTTATTTTTAAAATCTTCACTTAGTGCGTTAAAAATCTTAACTACAAATGAAACAGGTGTTTTAGTATTACTTGAAACAATACGAATCAATTCCAGAAAATCAACTTTACTTTTATAAGAGACTGTTTCAACAAGACTTTGGGTAATTGCATCTTGTTTGCCGATTTTTTTAATGTTAAGGTCTGCACGAACAGTCTGTAATAAGATTTTTTCAATATTTACTGCTTCTATTTCGGTTTTAATATTACTAATAAGTTGTTTTTCATTATCTTCTGTCAGTTTATTTAAAACGAAAAATGCGTTTTTATTTACAGTGTTCCATAGTTCCTTAAACTCTTGCAGGTGAGTTGATTTA
>CAZJNG010000395.1:0-2906 GCA_964547265.1 uncultured Candidatus Cloacimonadota bacterium
CTAATTTTAAAATTAGTCATTTCTTACTCCTTATCATCATTAGAGTGTTTTTTAATTAATGCTCTACCTAATCGTTCATCAACTTCATAGTCATATTGTTCTTCTGCAATATTTACAACTCTAGGTGTAATTTCAATTACTAAATCAGTATTTTGAATATAGGTGGCTTGATGTTGGAAAAGTCTTCCTACAAAAGGTAAATCGCCTAAGAAAGGAACTTTATTTGTTGTATTGATTAAGTTAGAACTTAAAAGTCCACCTATGTGAATTTTTTGTCCATTAGGCACTGTTACTGTTGTTGATACTTTTCTTTGTTTTGTTCTTGGCACATATCCGCCAACTAAATCCGTAATAGAACTGACTTCAGGTTCAATCTTAGCTGTAATATGTCCTTCGCTGTTTATACGAGCATTAATAAATAATTTAATACCTGTTTCTTCTCTTTCAACCTGAACTTCTTTATCGTTATCAATTACTACAAAAGGAGTAATTTCACCAATAAATATTTCTGCATCTTCTGCATTTAAGGCTGTAATTCTGGCATCAGTTAATAATTTAGCGGCATTGTTTTCCAATAACCAATCAATAGTAATATCAAAGGCAGTTAACTGACGACTAAATTTACCAACATCATTGAAACCATCTATTTTTTGGAAATATTGTGAATCAGGAAGTTTTCCTAAAGATGTTGCATTACCAAAGGGTAACATACCTGAGTCATCACTATAATTGTATGGTAAGCCAACACCATATTCATTAACAGGATTTTCAGCAATTATAGTTGTAAGGTTATTTAATTTAGACCAGTCAATACCTAGTTTTTTTGTATCATTTAGAGAAATCTCAATTAAACGAGCTCTGATTTCTATTTGTTGTTTAGGTTTATCAATTTCTTCAATTCTTCTTATGATATCTTCGTAAGTATCAGGGTTTGCATAAACCATTAAGCCGTTTTCACCTTCAACAACTTCTACAGAAACATTTTCTCCGCCAATAATTTTAACAGAATTCAATATTTTTTCTGCACTAACATAATTTAATTGAATGAAATATGATCTTTCGCCAACTTCTTCTCTGATCCTATCTCTTTGTCCAACTAAAAATGTATTATCACCAACAAAAAGATATGATAAACCTGCAGCTTTAACTATCAAACTCAAAGCTTGTTCAACAGGAACTTCTTTCAAATTAACAGTAATTCTTGATTCTTGTTTTTCACCATCTGCTTCTGTAATGTCTGAGGCTACTACAATATTACAATCGCTCAATCTGGCGATTGTAGCGAGCAAGTTTGAGATTGATGCATCCTGAGCTGTTAGAGTTACTTTTCTAAGTCTTAAATCATTAGCTACCTGAGCAAACAAAACGACACTTGCGAAAAGGAATAAAACTGTCAAGATTGTAATCTTGAATCTAACTTGATTCGAAATCTGAATCATAAATTCTCCTTTTACTTTTATATTTTTCATTTTTTTTTACCAATTATATTCAGGAGTACTGCTTCTATTTTGATCAAGCTGTACAGGTTTAGGAGGAATTGGCTCAACAGTTAAAAATCCTATTTTACCGTCTTCCTCAAAATATACTTTATCACTACTTATAGAGGTTATTGTTTTATTGTTTAACACATCACCAATTTGTACAAGATGAGTTTGACCACCGAAAGCAATCATTGCTTTTTGTGTTCCTTCTGAATCTTTCAAAATTGCAGTTAATCTCATCATACTTCTAACCATATCAGCCCATTGTTTTTGTAAATCTAGTTTTGTCTGAACAATCAAATCTTGTCTTAATGGGTCTTTATTAACAGTGAAAACAAACACTTTTCTTTCTTTTATAGATTCTTCAATTTGTTGAATCTGATTTAGCAAACCTTCATCAATAGCACGAGTTAAAAATTCTGATTGTTCAGATATTGAGTTAGTCCTGTAAAACAAAATATAACCATGAAAACCAAAAGCAATCAATAATATTACTCCGAGTGCTATTACTAAGTCTTTTATATGTTTATCTTGCATTTGTAGTCTCCTTAACTATTTTGAAAATGGATAAGTCTAGGATAACTCGGTATAGGGTTTGTCGTTCATCTTCAACTATCTTTTCTCTTCCACCTTGAGATCTTACATCTAAAGTATTTACTTTAATCAGGTAGTCATATCTGTCAATACTGGCAAGAAATTGCCCAAGTTGAATATAAGTACAATCTAATTCTATCGCAAATTGTTGTTCAAGTAAATTACCTGCTAAGAATGAAACTTTAGGGAAAAGTACATGTACGGCAATTCTATATCTGTCAGCAAGTTCTGCTAATTCTCTAATAAAGTTATTTGCCTCATCTACAGATAATTCTCTCTTATCAGTTAAAGAATTTTTAATTACTGTTGATACTTCTTTTAATTCGTCATTCACGACTTTAGCACTATTTACCTGTTCCTGATATCTTCTGATTAATCTGTCTTGTTGATTTATCTGTTTTGATTTATCTGCAATCATCAACTCAGCAGAATAGAAGAAACCTACACCTAAAACAATCATAATTAGAAAGAGGATTAAGTAATTCTTTTTCATTATCTTCCTCCTCTTCTAGCAGATGTTTTACCAAAGGCATCAATTTGAAATCTTAAAATATCTGCATCCTTTTCTCTGTCTCTGGTTGAACGAACAAATTTTATCTCAGGGAAATCTATGCTAATGTCTTTATTAGATTTCAATTTATTGATATAATCATCAATTAAATCAAATTCTCTTTCATCAACATCAATCTTAGTAATACCAAACAAGCTTAAAACATTATTTTTAAAACTAAAATGTGTTACAGCAATTTTTTCGCTTGTATCTTCAGACAATGCAACCAATTTTCTAGCCCAAAACACTCTGTCTGTGCTTGTAGCTGCCAGTCTTTCTAA
>CAZJNG010000396.1:0-2898 GCA_964547265.1 uncultured Candidatus Cloacimonadota bacterium
ACATATTTACCTCTTATTATTTTAATTTACTTTACTTAATAATCTGTTAAAATCATTAAGTAGAATAAATTGCCCTGTATCGCTACAGGGCATAGATTTATTTGTCATCAACTACTTCGTAATCAGCATCTATAGGCTCATCATTTTTTGGATTTGAATCCTGTTGAGCTTGTTGAGCACCGGCAGCATTAGCAAAGTCTTCAGGATTTATTCCTGCTCCACCTTGAGCACCTTGCTGTTCTTGCATATTCTTATAGATTATCTCTCCAAGTTTTTGAGCTTTTTTAGATAGAGTTTCAATAGCTGTGTTATATTCAGCAGCAGTTGTAGATTTTTCTAAGCTTTCTTTTGCTTCTTTGATAGCTTCTTCGATTTGAGTTTTTTCATCAGCACTTAATTTATCAGCATATTCATTCAAGCTTTTTTCTGTTGAGAAGATTATGCTATCAAGTTCGTTTTTCTTAGTAATTGTTTCTTTTCTTTCGTTATCTTCTGTTGCATGAGCTTCAGCTTCTTTAACCATGCGGTTGATTTCCTCTTCGCTCAATGAACCTGGTCTTTCGATACGAATTGATTGCTCTTTTCCTGTGCCTTTATCTTTTGCGTAAACATGTAAAATACCGTTTGCATCGATATCAAAAGTAACTTCAATCTGAGGAACTCCTCTAGGTGCAGGTGGGATTCCGACTAAATCAAAACGACCAAGTTGTCTGTTATCCTGAGCCATAGGTCTTTCACCCTGAAGTACATTGATTGTTACAGCACTTTGGCTATCAGCAGCAGTTGAGAAAACTTGTGATTTCTTGGTTGGAATTGTAGTATTTCTTTCGATAATAGGAGTTCTAACTCCGCCTAAGGTTTCAATACCAAGGGTTAAAGGAGTAACATCAAGGAGTAAAATATCCTGAACACTCTCGTCTCCACCTAATATACCACCCTGAACAGCAGCACCAATAGCAACTACTTCATCAGGATTCATAGTATGATTAGCTTTTTTACCAAAGAATTTTTCTACAGCTTCTTGAACAGCAGGGATTCTGGTACTTCCACCAACAAGTAAAACTTCATCAATCTCAGAAGCACTTAATTTTGCATCTGATAAAGCTTTTCTACAAGGTTCAATACTTTTTTCTACAAGTCTTGTAGTCAATCTGTTAAATTCAGACAAGCTTAAGTCATAGTTTAAATGTTTAGGTCCTGAAGCGTTGGCAGTAATGAAAGGAAGGTTAATATTGGTTGTTTGAGTTCCTGAAAGCTCAATCTTAGCTTTTTCAGCAGCTTCTTTAAGTCTTTGCATAGCCATAGAATCTTTACCCAAATCAATATCTTCATCTTTCTTAAATTTGTCAATCATCCAGTCCATCAATACTTTATCAAAATCATCTCCACCAAGATGAGTATCACCATTTGTTGATAAAACTTCTACCACACCATCAGCAACTTCAAGGATAGAGATGTCAAAAGTACCACCACCTAAGTCATAAACAGCAACTTTTTCAGCTTTAGCTTTTTTATTTTGTAAACCATAAGCTAGTGCTGCTGCAGTAGGTTCATTGATAATTCTTTTTACTTCAAGACCTGCAATTTTACCGGCATCTTTAGTAGCTTGTCTTTGAGAGTCATTGAAGTATGCAGGAACTGTAATCACTGCTTCAGTAACTGTTGTACCAAGATATGCTTCAGCAGTTTCTTTCATTCTTTTTAAAACCATAGCAGAAAGTTCTTGTGGAGTAAAATCTTTATTTTCAGCATCAATATAAACCATGACTTCACCGTTTGGAGCAGCTTTAACCTGATAACCAACAATACGGGTTTCGTCTTGAACTTCATTAATATTTCTACCAACAAAGCGTTTGATAGAGTAAACAGTATTCTTATGGTTTGTTATAAGCTGTCTTTTAGCTACTTGACCTACAAGTCTTTCACCTTTTGCAAAACCTATTACTGAGGGAGTAGTTCTTGCTCCTTCTGGATTTTGTATTACGATTGGCTTTCCGCCTTCCATTACAGAAACACATGAATTTGTGGTTCCTAAGTCAATTCCAATTATCTTTCCCATGGATTCCTCCTATTTAATTATTTTCTTTATTATTATCCGGTTTAATGCCGTTGGAAACAGCCACCCGACTGTGTCTAATTATCTTTTCGCCCATTTTATAGCCGTTTTGAATAACTGCAACTATTTTATTTTCATCTTCTTCAGAAGGGATTGAAGAAATGGCATCATGGATATTGGGGTCAAATTCTTCACCTAAAGATTCAATCTTTTCAACATTATTCTTTTTTAACAGAGTATTGAACTGCTGAAAAATCATATCAACACCTTTTTTATAAGATTCTAAATTATCAGCAGTTACATCAACAGACAAAGCTCTTTCGAAATTATCTAAAATTTCGCACAAATCTAAAATAATCTTTTCATTAGCATACTTAATCCAGTCTTGCTTTTCTTTGAAAGTGTTTTTTCTGAAATTATCAAAACTAGCTAACTCTCTCAACCATTTGTCTTTAAATTCGTCTCTCTCTCTGGTGATTTGTTCAATTTCACTTTCAGTTGTTTCTTCAGTTTCTACTGATTCAGTTTCTTCAATCTTTTCATCTTTTGAAAGTTCTTCAGCAAATTTTTCATTGATATTATCTTTTTCCATTATGTCTTTATCCTTTTTTATTTTTTTCATTTCTTGGCACCATCATCCCTTTCTTAGTAGTTTGAGTAATTGTTTTAGCAATGTCTCTAACCATAGGTATGAGTGTTTTATAATCCATTCGGGAAGGACCAATCACACCTAAGAAACCCGGAATATCGAAGATTTCGTATTTAGCATACATCATTGAAAAGTCTGACCATTCAGGATTACCAAAGTCTTCTCCCAAAATAACCTGCCATTCCTGACCTGA
>CAZJNG010000397.1:0-2874 GCA_964547265.1 uncultured Candidatus Cloacimonadota bacterium
AGACTTATTAATATGGTAGGCAAGAAGTTAATTAAATATATTTCAAGTGAAAAACAGGTGACCTCCAAGAGGCTTTTCCCTCTTGGAGGTCGGTTAAAGATTACTGATAAGAAACTATTGAAAATAAGTAAGTTATGCGTATCATAAAATGAAAGACAGCATTACTTTACTTGACCATAACTAATTTATTGATTTCAAAATGTGAAGGTAATTGCATTTTGCAAAAATATACCCCTGAGTTTACTGTTTTATTGTTATCGTCTGTTCCATCCCAGACAATTTGATATTTTCCTGTTGGCATTTCTTTATTCACTAGAGCTTTTATCTTTTGTCCCTTAATGTTGTATATTTCAATTTTCACATAATCATTTTCTGCAATATCAAAGCTAATTGTAGTTGTGGGATTAAAAGGATTTGGATATGCTGTGTATAGTTTACTGAAAGGTATAACCGGCGTGTCAATTGTATTGATGTCTGTCTTGACATATATTGGCCCAAAGAACTCAGCAGACCCATCCATCTCAAGAGACTGGAGCCAGTAATAATAAGAATTTCCTTGTTGAGTTTCCTTATCAATAAATGAATAATTATTTGTTTGAGACTGGTTGTATGCCTGGATAATGCTTTGAGTGATTCTTACAGAGTTTTCAAGGTCATTATTATCTGACCTTAAGATATGATATCCGATTAGGTTTGATTCGGATTGTGTTGACCATAATATATTTACCGTATTTGATGAGGTGTAATTTGCTGTAAACGACGACAATGTAACCGGTAAAGTTTGATCTACTCCCATAGCCCAGCTTAGATATGGATATCCATCATTTACTCCGGATTGGATATTCCAGAGACAAGATACATCATGTCCGGCACATATATTCCAGATTTCGTGAAAACCACTAACTGTTAATCCTACTGTTTCCGAATCGTTAAATGTTGCGATGTTTCTCATTTCGGCAGTAGTTTTCCCGGTAATAGAGAGAGATGATGACCCTGTTGCAGAACTTGATTGACCTGAACTTTCCATATCCCAGAAACAATTTGAAAAGTAACCTCTGTTTACAGATCCTGCAAATCCTTTATTGTTTTGCAAAACATTTTCAAAACTTACAGATCCTGTCGAATAGGAATTTTTTATAGTTGCAGTATCCCATACATGATATCCTACAAATCCTCCGATTGAACCAGCCCCTGAGCTATTATTTCTATTGACATTACCACGACTGTATGAATTATTTATTTTATTTTCGTTATTTCCTACAAATCCTCCGACATCTATGCTACCGGTAACATTACCTGTACTATAACAATTGTTAATAACATTGCCATTCCATCCTACAAATCCTCCGACATAAATATTATTCTCTCCACTGTTAACCATACCTGTCACATTTCCGGTACTAAAAGAGTTGTTTATTACAGATCTGGTTGAGTTAATGCCCGTAAAACCACCAATATAATATTTTAATCCTGTAACATTACTTGTACTGTAACTGTTATTAACAATCGCATCTGATGTAATTTCACCGGAAAGACCTCCAACATAGTCATCTGAGCCATAAACTGTTCCGGTACTGTAGCAATTTGTGATTGTTGCTAAAGCAAAACTACCAACTAAACCACCTACATACATACCTCCAGAGACAGCTCCAGCGTAATGACAATCAGTTATATTCCCATAAGAACTTAATCCGATTAAGCCTCCGGAGTAAGTCGTATTACCTGTAACATTTGCATAACTATAACAATTTTCCACCAAACCTGATATTATATGACCAACTAAACTGCCTGTGTTTCCCTGCCCAATGACAGAGCCACTGACAATACCAAGATTTCTGATAGTACCTTGAACATTACCAAATAGTCCCTGATAGTTTGTGCCTGGACGGTTTATATAAAGATTTGAGATGGTTTTATTATTACCATCATATGAACCTTGGAATCGGTGAACATTGTTTCCAATAGGATTCCATCCTTCTCCGGAACTGAAATCAGTTAAGCTAAGACTTACTTGCTGTTCGAAAAACTGACCTGCATAAGTTACTCCGATAGCAACCTGATTTGCTAAATGAGCAAGATCACCTGCTGTTCCAATAATATAAGGTTGATTTTCTGAACCATTACCTCCGCTAAAGTCAAGAGGATCTGCACTAACACTACAAACAAGGCTTATTAGTAACATCAGTGTAAAGATTACATTTTTCATATATTCCTCCTTTATAAACATTAGATTAATTGTAGCACTAAAAGAGAATATTGTCAATATTTTTTTTAATTATTTTAAAAAATGAAGAAAATATGACAGAGAAACAAAGAATAAGATTTGAAGATATTAAAGAATTAGATATGGATACAAGTAAAGCATGGTTATTTAAAGATACATTTGATAAATTTTTCAGTCTAAATAATTATGAAAATTGAGAAGAATATTTTATGATTGGATAAATGATGTTAAGAAAAGTGGCTTGAAACATGTAATAAAAATAGCCGAAATGTTTGAACGACACAGTGTAGGAATACTTAATTATATAAAGCATAAAATCACTAATTCAATAGCCGAAAACCTGAATGGGAAGATTCAACTGGTTAAAGCCATATCAAGAGGCTTAAAGCATTCAAAAATTATATAGTTGCAATACTTTTCCACTTAGGAAAAATAAATATGTCTCCACAAGAAACCTAGTAGTACCCGAAAAACTAAATAAAATTGACCCTTCAGTACCTGTAATTATTGCTTCAGGCTTTGCAAAAGAAGAAGATATGAAAGTGCTAAAAACAAAAGGAGTAGTGGGGTTTTTGCATAAACCTTTTAGAAATTCAGAGCTTGCTGAAGCAGTAGCAAAAATCATCTGCAAGACTTATTAATATGGTAGG
>CAZJNG010000398.1:0-2867 GCA_964547265.1 uncultured Candidatus Cloacimonadota bacterium
TCAATTAGTAAAAGTGTTAAAGTAGAAACGAAAAGAGAAACAGACATTTTAACTGTTTCTTATGAATCCACCAGCCCGTCAGAGGCTATGATAATAGTAAATTCACTTTCAGAAGCACTAATGCAGCAGAATACTCAAAACGCCAGAGCTGAATTTACAAATATTAGAGAATTTCTCGAGTCACAGCTTGATGCCATTACTCGAAGATTGCAAAACTCAGAAGAAGATTTAAGAAATTACAAAATTGAGACCGGCGTATTTCAGTTAAATCAAGAAACAATAAAAATGATTGAAAAAGCAGCCGAAGCTAATGCCAATTTGCAGTCAGCACAAGCCGAATATGAAATTGCTCAAAGGAATCTTGACTTTTTACGTAAAGAGCTTGCTATTCAAGACACTCTTTTAACAGATGTTTCTTTGTCTTTTTCAACTCCCTTTATAGAGCAATTGAAACAAGAAGTCGTCAGAACAAAATCAAGAATAACTACTCTCATTAATAATAATGAATATCCTGAAAATCATCCTGAGATTATTAGACTTAATAGAACTCTAGATAATTCAAAAGCTAAACTTGATCTTGAAATAAGGAAAACCCTGGATATCAGAGCCGGCTCAACTGATTTATTGGGCTATCGCAATGAGTTAATTCAAAGAATTGCAACAGCTCAGGTAAATGAAAATCTTGCCTATGCAAAGGTTATAAGTTATCAAACTATCGTTGATTCTTTTGATAAACGAATGAGTGTTTTACCGGATACAGAATTAGAACTTGCCAGATTACAAAGAAATTATAGTATTGATGAAAAGATTTATAGTATTTTAACAGAAAAATATGAAGACGCTAAAGTCGCTGAACAAGCAAAAATGGGTAATATTCGAATAGTTGAAAGAGCAGTAATGCCAAGAATACCAATAAAACCAAAAAAGAAAATGAATATTCTAATCGGTTTTGTAATTGGTATAGGTCTTGGTGTTGGTGCTGCTATGATGGTGAATTCCACTGATTCAAAGATTAGAACACTTGACGATGTTGAACGATTTATTAAATACCCTGTGGTAGGAACTATCCCTTATATGTCTATAAGTGATACTGAGGAAGGTAAAGAAATAAACATGGAGACAGGAGAAGAACTTGTCGCATTAAACAAAGATGATGCTGAAGGTAAAAAAATATCTGCCAGATTGGTTTCTCACTATGCTCCTAAATCACCGGTTGCCGAATCTTATAGAACTCTTCGTACTAATGTAATGGCAAAAAAACAACCGGGTCCTTTAGCTTTGATTATTTCTTCATCCGGTCCAAGTGAAGGTAAATCAACATCTCTTGCAAATCTTGCTATTACACTTGCTCAGATGAAGTCTAAAGTTATTACCGTTGACTTTGACTTGAGAAGACCTATGATACATAACATTTATGAACTTGAAAGAAATAACGGCTCCAGCGATTATTTGTCTGATGAAAATGTAAAACTAGATGATATTATCAAAAGTTCAGGAATTGAAAATCTTGATATTATAACTTCAGGAGCAATTCCTCCTAATCCTTCGGAGTTAATTGCTTGTGATAGAGCAGATCAGTTGATAAAAGAATTGAAAGAAAGATACGAGTATGTCTTGTTTGACATGCCGCCTATTATAGCGGTTACTGATGCTATGATTATGGCCAAGAAAGTTGATATGTTGCTTTTGGTTATCAGGGTAAATAATACTGAAAAATCCGTTGTTCAAAGAACAAAATCAATGTTGGAAAATATAGATATAAATGTGACCGGGATTATTGTGAATGGTATCGTTCACGAAAGATATTATCGAGGATATAGTTACTATTACTACTACTATTACTACTATTATGGCGAATCAAAGAAACAGAAAAAGAAAAGCCTTTGGGCTAGACTCTTACGCAAAGATTAATCTGTTTTTAGATATAAAAGCTAAGCTTGAGAGTGGATATCACGAGATATCTACTCTCTTTACAGAAATTGATTTATACGATAAAATAAAATTTTCTTTGACAAATAATGCAGATATAAAAATTATGTCTAATATAAGCAGTCTTAATAATCAAGAAAACTTGATATATAAGATTGGGATCTTTATAAAGGATAGATATAGTGTTCAATGTGGTGCAAATATAGAGCTAGAGAAAAACATCCCAATTGCCGCCGGCTTGGGAGGCGGTAGTAGTAATGCCGCAGTTACAATAAAAGGCTTATCAAAGCTTTGGAATTTGAACTTGTCAAATTCAGAAATGCATGAAATTGCCTCAAAATTTGGTAGTGATATTAATTTTTTTCTTGAAGGCTTTACCGCAATAGGTGAAGAAAGAGGAGATAAAATCACACAAATAAATGATATCATGATTGATAATATTTTATTAGTTAACCCAAATTTTCCGATTTCAAGTAAAGAAGCTTATGATTTAGTTAAGATAAATACATTAAATAGTAATTTATCAAAATTGATAAACACACAAAATCCCATATTTTGTTTTAACAAACTGGAGGAAGGAATATCTGAAAAATATCCTACCATCAGACAAACACTCAAATTGTTAAAAGATATCGGCGCAAAAAATGCCATTTTATCAGGTAGTGGAGCTACTATGATAGGTTTTTTTGATGACCCTTATTCTTGCATAAAAGCCCGGAAATTAATAAGTAAACAAAATTTCTGGAGTTATATTACCTCAACAAGAAGGAGACAAAAACAATGAACATCACAGACGTTAAAGTATTTCTTCGTCCTGCAGACCCACTTAAAGCTTTTGCTAATATCGTTATTGATGATGCTTTTATAATCAAAAACATCAAAGTTAATGAAGGAAAAAAAACAATTTTTATCGAAATGCCTAGTCAAAAAAAAAATAA
>CAZJNG010000399.1:0-2852 GCA_964547265.1 uncultured Candidatus Cloacimonadota bacterium
ATATTACAAATCAATAAGATGAGATTCTTCGCAAGCTCAGAATGACAAGATCTGAAGAGCCGTCAGATGTCCATTTTGCAGACTTTTTTGCATTTTGAGACAGCCTCTTGAGTGTATATACGAAACTATGGTTCGGGGGTATACATTCGCTGTGTGAAATTGCGGGGCTAAAGAAAATAATATGAAAGGAAATATTTTGAATACTTTAACTTCCCCATCGGTAATAGAATATAAGATAAAGACTACGAAAAGTCTAAAAGGCTATAGATTTATAGACCTTTTTGCCGGTATAGGAGGTTTTCATCTCGCAATGAGCAGTTTTGGAGCAGAATGTGTATTTGCTTCAGAATGGGATAGTTTCGCTGCAAATGTCTATGAAAATAATTTTGGTATAAAGCCATTTGGGGATATAACAAAAATAAATGAGTCTGATATTCCAGAACACGATATTTTATGTGGAGGATTTCCTTGTCAGGCTTTTTCAATATCCGGAAAACAGATGGGTTTTGAGGATACAAGAGGAACTTTGTTCTTCGATATAGCAAGAATTGTAAAACATCACAAACCAAAAATATTGTTTCTTGAAAATGTAAAGAACCTTGCTAAACACGATAAAGGTAACACACTAAAGACAATTGTAAAAACATTGTATGACTTAAACTATACAGTTAAATACAGAGTGTTAAATGCGAGTGACTATGGGTTGCCTCAGAATAGAGAAAGAATTTTTATTGTTTCTTTTAGAAATGACTTGGCAGTGAATAATTTTTCTTTTCCAAATCCAATTGGAAAAACGATATCGCTTAATGACATATTAGAAGAAAATCCAAAAGCGAAAATAATAACACGTTCTGACATTAAGATTCATAAATCCTTTGAACCACAAACAAATATTTTTGGTGAGTTAGAGTTACCGAATAAACCTGTTCAGATTGGAATTGTGAATAAAGGTGGTCAAGGTGAAAGAATTTATAGTACCTATGGACATGCCTGCACTTTGTCAGCTTATGGTGGTGGAGCTGGTTCTAAGACTGGTATTTATGCAGTTGATGGTGTACTAAGAAAATTAAGTCCTCGTGAGTGTGCAAGAGTTCAAGGCTTTCCAGACTCGTTCAAAATTGACAAAATACAAGGTCAAGCATACAAACAATTTGGCAACAGTGTTGCAGTAAATGTTTTAAAAGAAATAATCAAAGAAATAATAAAGGTGATTTAATATGGATTACAGACAAGAAGTTGGTTCTTACACTGCAAAAGGCGGGTTTGAAAATGAAGCTGATATAGTTATAAAATTTGAACATTATAAAAATGACTCTGAAGCACAAATATGGCTTAAAATAATGGGGTATGATTATAAAAAAATACAGAAATTAACTGCCAAGCAAATACCACCACGAATAAACAAAGATACTGCCCTCGGCTTAGGAGTAACAGAATCTAACCTTGAAGAAACAACAACATTTAAAAAAGCAGATATTCAAATTCGATTAGAAATAATCATTGATGATATTTACCATATTGAAAATCTATCCTTAAAAAAGGCAAATGTAGGTGCCGGATATAACCAGGTAGATAAAAGACCGGTTGATAAATATAAGGGTTTTTGGAATATACCAAATTCTATATGCGAAACTTTAAAATTATATACAGGTGAAACCCCGCCAATAAAAGGAGTAGAACTAAAAGATAAACGCAGAATGTTTTTAAACGAAATAGATAAAAACAAAGTAGACGCTCTATTAAAGTTTTTTTCGGATAATAAAACTATAATATTCAACGATGTTTTGCGAGGTTGAGGCTCTCTTTCAGCGGACTGGATGTTGGTTACTCGAAAAAATAATGACACAATTGATTGGGTATTAAAAGACATAAATTTCGTATGTAATTTTTTTGCAAAAGGTGGCGTAGAAGTTACTAACCGAGGTAATCTAAAAGTAGGCCGTATGACCGTACAAAGGAAAGGTGGGACACCAGACCCAAAAAGTCTACAATTTAAACTAAAACCTTTAGATTTATTTGAATCTATTACCGATGGGGAAGAATGAAAACGCCCCGCAACTATCACGCAACAGCGTGTATATGCCATTGCTTCGCAACAGCACATACACGCAGAACGTTATGTGCAAAAATTGTGCAAAGACTGTTTTTAATAAGGCGGCCATCCATGGCCTTAATGTTATTTAAAATAATGGGAGTATTATGACAAGAATTGATAAAGCTCTAGATAATTTGCTTATGCAAACAAGAGGTGAGATAAGATCTATCAGAACGATTGTTATCAAGAAATCCATCGCTCTATTTGGGAAAAAGATTTTATTGTTAACTCAAAACCGGTCGGGAAAGGCAAACCAGCTCTGAAATATCTGTCTCAATATGTTTACAAAATAGCCATTTCCAATAATAGAATCATCAAGTTAGAAAACGATATCGTTTATTTTTCTTATACCGAATCATCCACCGGCAAAACAAAAATAATGGAACTTTACGCTCTTGAAATTATGAGAAGATACTTACAACATGTTTTACCAAAAGGATTTCAGAAAGTGCGTTATTATGGATTTCTCAGTTCGGCAGCAAATAAAACATTTGAAAAAATCAAGCTCCTGTTTTTCATAAAAAAGAATCCAAAAGAGGTCAAAACCAGCCAAAAGAAAAATGAGATAAAAGTAGTGAAATGCCTTTGATGTGGTTCAGTTATGGAGCTACAAAAAATAGTAAAAAGAGGAACTCATGACCCACCTTATGAAATGAAAAAAATAAAAAAATGCTCAGAAAGACTCCCATAAATCATACTAAAAAATGAAGTGATACCTTATTGTCTAAAATGCTTGAAAATGTTCTTTTATTCTTAT
>CAZJNG010000400.1:0-2846 GCA_964547265.1 uncultured Candidatus Cloacimonadota bacterium
AAAACTCGAAAGATCTTTTTGGTCGTGTATATGAATATTTCCTGGGTGAATTTGCTAATGCTGAAGGTAAAAAAGGAGGACAATTTTACACTCCTAAGTCAATAGTAAAGCTAATGGTTGAAATGATTGAGCCATATAAAGGGCGAGTTTATGATCCTGCTTGTGGATCGGGTGGTATGTTTGTGATGAGTGAAAAGTTTGTTGAAGAACATCAGGGACAAATTCAGGACATTACTATTTATGGACAGGAATCTAATCAAACAACCTGGAAATTATCTAAAATGAATTTGGCTATCCGTAATATTAATTCAAAATTTGTGGCTTGGAATACAGAAGGAAGTTTTTTAAAAGATGCTTTTCCTGATCTTAAAGCTGATTATATTCTCGCAAATCCTCCTTTTAATCAATCTGACTGGGGACAAGATATCTTACAAGACGATGCCAGGTGGAAATATGGAGTTCCACCCAATGGTAATGCTAATTTTGCATGGATACAACATATGCTATATCATTTGTCATCAAATGGAGTAATGGCAACAGTTTTAGCAAACGGTTCTTTGAGTTCTAACACCTCAGGAGAAGGAGAAATCAGAAAGAATCTAATATTAAATGATTTAGTTGAGTGTATCGTTGCACTACCTAAGCAACTCTTTTACAATACCGGCATACCTGCTTGTATTTGGTTTTTGAGAAGAGAAAGAAACACGAGAAAAAATGAGATTCTTTTTATTGATGCTTCTGAAATGGGATTTATGAAAGACAGGGTTCATCGGGAATTGTCTGATGAAGATATAAATAAAATTACCGAAACATACCATATTTGGTGCGGTAGAGACGCGATTCATCGCGTCTCAGAAAATACAATAAATCATCGCGAAATAGCGATAAATCAGAAAGGAGACGCGATAAATCGCGTCTCTACGGATGAATACCACGACATAAAAGGATTTTGTAAATCTGCCAATAGACAAGAAATAGAAAAACATAGCTTTGTGCTGACACCCGGTCGTTTCGTCGGTATCAAAGAAGCAGAAGATGACGGAATACCTTTTGAAGAAAAAATGCAAAGATTAACAGCAACTCTCAAAGAACAATTTGCCAAAGAAAATGAGATGAATGAAGAGATTAAAAAGCAACTTAAGAAGATTGGATTTGAGATATGAGTAATGAACTAAATTTTGGCATATTAATAAACTCAATTTATGAGATTGATAAAAATTTTGTTCTTCAAGCTAAAAAAGCAATCAATATAAATCTTACTTTAAGAAATTGGTTTATTGGTGCCTATATTCACGAATATGAACTTAAAGGTAGCGATAGGGCTGTGTATGGAGATAAACTTTTATTTCATATTGAGAAAAAATTAGAAGATGTAAGTAATTGCAATAAAAGGCAATTATATGAATACCTCCAGTTTTTATAAAATATATCCACAAATTGTGCCTACAGTGTCGGCACAATTGGAAAACCCAACATTAAACTCCATTACAGAAAAAGCTTTAGTAAAATATGCTTTAGCAGGAATGGATGATAATCTTTTTGTTTCAAAATACCAGTTAGAACTGCCCAAAAAAGAAGAAATGGAAAAATTTATTGAAGAAAAATTGAAAGAAGCCGAACTTGGAGGTTTGAATGAGTAATATCATAAACTATCAAAATATAGCTCAAGATATCACTCAAATTATTGAAAAAGGAAGAAATAGAGCTTTATCAAATTTAAACAGTATCCTTTTACAAACTTATTGGGAAATTGGCAAAACAATTGTTGAATTTGAACAGAAAGGTAATATTAAAGCAGAGTATGGCAAAGAACTTTTGATCAATATTTCAAAAGAACTTAAGAAATACGGAAAAGGGTTTAGCAGAAGCAATCTTCAATATATGAGACTTTTGTATATATCTTTTCCTAAAATGCCAGACGCGTCTGGCAAATTAACATGGAGTCATTATGTAGAAATTTTAGGAGTATCAGATGAACTTGCCCGTAGTTTTTATGAAAAACAATGTATCATAGAAAAGTGGTCAGTTAGAGAACTCAAAAGACAGAAACAATCAATGTTGTTTGAAAGATTTGCTCTTAGCAAAAATAAAGAAGAAATTTTAGAGCTTTCACATAAAGGACAAATAATCCAAAAAGCAGAAGACATAATCAAAGAACCTTATATTTTGGAATTTTTGGGTATTCCCGAGCCTTATAATTTTTCAGAAGCAGAACTAGAACAAAAAATTATTAATAATTTGCAGATGTTTTTACTTGAACTTGGCAAAGGTTTTGCTTTTGTCAAAAGGCAATTTCGCATTAGTTTTGATAATCGTCATCATTATATAGATTTAGTGTTTTATCATCGTATTTTAAAGTGTTTTGTGCTGATTGATCTCAAAATCGGCGAGGCAGATCATAGCGATGTGGGACAAATGAATATGTATCTCAATTATTTCAAAGCCGAAGAAAATACAGAGGGAGATAATGAACCAATTGGCATTATTATGAGTGCCGAAAAAAATGACATTAAAATGGAATATGCTATGGGTGGAATAAGTAATCAAATGTTTACCTCAAAATATCAGCTCTATTTGCCAAAATTAGAAGAGCTAGAAGCAGAGATAGAAAAAATTTTACCAGATAATGAGGAATAATATGATTGATAATAATTCAGATATAGTGTGTTCTTCAAGTTTCCCTCCAAGTGATTGGGTGGAGACGACACTGGGGGAGGTTTGCGAGATCATTGGAGGAGGGACACCAAAAACGACAGTTGATAAGTATTGGAATGGCTCTATTCCTTGGCTTTCTGTTGTTGAGTTTAATGATGATAATCTTTTTGTTTCAAAATACCAGTTAGAAC
>CAZJNG010000401.1:0-2050 GCA_964547265.1 uncultured Candidatus Cloacimonadota bacterium
CCTTATTTGATTTCATTGAACAAGCCTGTTAAAAAAAACTCGGGGTATGCGTGTAATTATTTTGAAAATCACTTGACAGAGAGATTATTGTTCATATTCTTAAAACAAAGGATAAATTATGAAAATAAATCAATATTACTCAGTTATTTTACTTTTTATGTTTCTTATAAGTTGCAGTTTAAAACATCATGAGAAACTTTTAGAAACTCATGGCGACAGAAAGATTAAAGAATCTAGAACGATTGATAACAATTTATATATCGGCGTTTCCGAGAAAAAAAGCAATATTCAACAAGCAATTAATAATGCAATTGAAAATGCCCAAATGCAAATTGTACATGATTTAGGAGTTTTTATTGATTTTAGTATCGTTGTATATAACTTAGAACTCGAAAATGAGAATGAAATATCTCATTATCAGACTTTTGAAAAAAACATTAAGATAAGCGGACAATATAAAATTGATACAAAAATTAATAGATATTATGTAGAAAAAAGATATCTAAATAAAGAAACTTACTATATTGCATGGGTGCAGATACCTTTTTCAAAAGAGAATTTTTACGAGTACTACAACAATAAATGGAGTTCAATTTATCATAATCATTTTACTGATAAACTCTTCATTCTTAACAGAGAACTTTATGATAAACTACTTGAGTTCAATCTTGTTTATGAAAACTTTGAGCAAGAATCAGAGTTTCTTTACTCAGATTTACAAAATAAACTTAAAGCTCTATATTTACAAATTAATAGTTATTACCACGATTCTGTCAAAAAAATTATTGTTTCGGAAGTTTCTGATAGACATAAGTTTTCTAATAATTTTGTATTAGAGTTCAGATATTTAAATGAAGTATTAGCTAATCTTCCGATTAGACTTTGTGATGAAGTTTTTTACACTGACAATAATGGAATTATCTCATATCAAGCAAACTATCAAAAAGAATTAGTAATATCACCGATTAATTTCGATAATTTCTCTAAAGAACAGTATATCATTTATTATAATAAACACTTCACACCATTTATTAAAAGCAATTACAATATCTCTGTTGAATCAGATAATCAACTCTTAACCAAAGGAATCGGCACTTTCTTGCTCAATAATGACTTTAACATAAAGATTCCTTCTGATATAATAATAACAGCAAACTATAAATCAAATATAAAAATGATAGCTATAAATAGTTTTTACGCTAAGACAAATATTGAACTTCTAATAAAAAACAATTTAAAACAGACAACACTAATAATCAATAATGTTGAAGGTTATGGTAAAACTTCAGATAAAGCACTGGAAAACAGCTTTTCCTTAGAATGGTATCTGCATAAAACACAGCTACCTGACAAAATAGAAAAGGCAATCATTCAAATACTAACTATGTAATTAATTACTAAATTACATTCAATATCTTACCAACCTTTTCAAATTTTTCCAAAGCAAAATCTAACTGAGATTTACTGTGAGTTGCCATGAAGCTGCATCTAATCATTGAAGCTGATGGAGGAACTGCCGGAGGTATAACCGGGTTAATAAAAACACCTTCTTCGGCAAGGTATTTCCACATCTTAAAAGTATCCATCATATCACCAATATGTAAAGGAATAACAGGAGTATTTGATGTTCCTATATTAAATCCCATTTCTTTAAATGCATTTGCCATATAATAAGTATTATCCCATAGTTTTTCTATTCTTTCCGGCTCTGCTTGCATAATTTTTAAAGCTTCCAAGACAGAGGCTGTTGATGCAGGAGGTAAAGAAGCACTAAAGATTAAAGCTCTGGAAAAATGTTTTAAATAATGTATTACATCGCTATCTGCAGCAATAAACCCACCGACAGAAGCAAGTGACTTACTAAATGTTCCCATTATTAAATCTGTTTTATCACTCAAGCCAAAATGCATTGCCGCTCCGGCTCCACTTTTATGTAAAACTCCAAGAGAATGAGCTTCATCAACCATCAAAGAAGCATTGTATTTTTCACAAAGTTTAACAATGTTGGGGATATCTGCAATATCGCCTTCCATACTAAATATACCATCAA
>CAZJNG010000401.1:2060-2837 GCA_964547265.1 uncultured Candidatus Cloacimonadota bacterium
GTGAACTTGCATTAATTCTCTGTAAAACCTTCTCTAAACTATTCATATCGTTATGATTAAATCGGAGCATTTCACCATAAGACAGTCTGCATCCATCAATTATAGAAGCATGATCAAGTTTATCCGTGATTACGAAATCTCCTTTTAAAACTATAGTTGCAATAGTTCCTACATTCGCTTGGTATCCGGTAGCAAAAACCAATGCAGCACCCTTTCCTGTTAATTGAGCTAATTTTTCTTCAAGCTCTATATGGATATCAAGAGTTCCATTTAGAAATCTAGATCCGGCACAACCTGACCCATATTTCTTTATTGCATTGATACTTGCTTCTTTTACTTTAGGATGATTAGTTAAACCAAGATAACTATTTGACCCCATCATTAACATCTTTTTCCCATTAACAATAACTTCAGTATCTTGCTCGGTTGAAATCACTCGAAAATATGGATAAAAACCTGCTTGTTCAAGCTTTTTTGCTTCTTGAAATTGATAACATTTCTCAAAAATGCTCATTGTTCTACCTCTTATATAATTTTAAATTGTTTTAAATTTTTGTAAATTACGGTAAGTAAACCGGTTGTTAAATAGACTATAGGTACGCCAAAAAGCATACCAAGTAATCCAAAAGTCAATCCACCTGCTAACACTGTCAAGATTATTATGATTGGATGTAATTCAGTATTTTTACCCATTACTAAAGGATAAACTATTGCATTATCAATTAACTGTACTGCCCACATTCCTAGTACAGTCCACACAAATAAGGATAAAGGCTT
>CAZJNG010000402.1:0-2810 GCA_964547265.1 uncultured Candidatus Cloacimonadota bacterium
GCGGTCCCAATCTCAACAGCGGATAAAGATCCACCCGGATGACCGGAACCTGCAATATATATAGATTCAATAATTTTTTTACGAATATTCTTAGCTATTGAAAACAATGCAGAATAATCCATAGTAATCATCAACTATTTTTTCTTATGACGATTTTTTCTAAGTCTTTTTTTTCTTTTGTGAGTAGAAATTTTGTGTTTTTTTCTTTTTCTTCCGCAGGGCATTGATCCTCCAAATTAGTCTTCAAGTTGGTCAGGTTTTACATTATCAACAATATCCATTTTAAATTCGCGAGAGAATTTAAATGTAGGAACTACTCTTTCTGGTACAGGAACTGTATCGTTAGTTTTAGGGTTTCTTCCTGTGCGAGGTTTACGAGCTTTAAGCTTAAAAGTGCCAAAATGTCTGATTTCTATGTGCTTGCCTGACTTCATTTTTTCTTTAATAGTCTGTAATAATGCATCCACGACAATCGCTACATCTTTACGGATAATACCTGTTTCACCTGAAATCTCTTTTACTAAATCTGCTTTTGTCATTTGAATCTCCTTCCTTTAACTTGTTATAAATTATTATGTTGTATATTTTTTTAAAACGGTTTTACTGTCAAGATATTTTTTTGCTAACTTATTGAAATTTTAAAAATTTATTTTCTTATGCTATTATTATTCAATATAAATATCTAAATCTTCAGAAAAACTAATCATATTTTCAGGATATTTAACATCAATTAAATACAAGCCATTTGGTAGAGCAGTAAAATAATTCTTCTGTTCATGTTTTTTTGCTTCAATCCAAGTAGAGATTATTGATGGGTCTAATCCTTTATCAGAAATACTTAACACAGCTCCTACTATTCTTCTAACCATATTATGTAGGAATCTATTTGCAGTAATTAAAATAATAATATCATTGTTTTCAGTGTATATCTCCATTTTTTTTACATTACAAATATAGTTTCTTATGTCGGGGTTTGGTTTTGCAAATGAAGTATAGTCATATTCACCGATAAAGTATTTAATACATTTTTTAAATACATCCACATTAATTTTTAACTTTGGGAAATATGATTTATATTTATAATTAAAAGGAGTTTGTGTTTTTGTTATGACATACTTATATGTTCTTTCACAAGCATCATATCTAGAATTAAAATCTTTACTTACTTCTGTGACATTGAGTATTTGCAAGGTTTTAGGCAAAACAGACTTAGATGCCAGAATAATTTGATGTTTAGTCATAGATATTGGAAAATCAAAATGTGCAATTTGTGCTAGAGCATGAACTCCGGTATCGGTACGACCGGAACCATGAATCCTTATTTCTGATTTAGCAATCCTACTAAATGCTTCTTCGAGTGTTTGTTGAACAGTAGGAGTTATAATTTGTGATTGCCAACCATAAAAACTACTTCCATCATACGCAATCTTTATCGCTAATCTTCTCATAAGCCTTCCTACATGGAAATCAGAATTATGTTTAATGTGATAAAATAATAAGCATAAAGATTGTATTTGTTAAAAAAACTATAGGTCGTGCTTTGATTATATCTTATAGAATAATCATCTGTTGTAACTTCTTTAGAGATAGTGTTAATTCTAATATCTTCGTTAAAAACATCATTGAGTAATTCTTTGATTCCAATTAAAATATTCTCTATATAAGTAATTGAAAATCTTTTTCTCGCAGGAACGCTCTTGACAATCTCTGTATAACGAGCTTTAAATATTAAAAGAAAATAACTTACTAAAGTAATAAAAACAAATAATTTTCCTATTATAATTTTTATATGATTTTTAACATGATTTGAGTCTTGTAACTTAAAATCATGATTCAAATTATCTAGATTAAAAGCCATTAGACAAAAAACAGACACTTGTAGTGAGCATAGAAATGTCAAAATAAAACTAATCTGCTTAGTAAATGAAAGGTCAAATAATAAGCCCATTATTAAGTATGAAATCCAAAAAAAAGAAAGCCTAAGTACTGTTTTAAAAAAAGTAAATATAATTGATTTCTGAGGTAAAAAATATATAAGATTTAAACATAGCAATAAAGCTAAATTATATCTCTTGCCTACAAAAACTAAAAAGATTACAAGAAAAACCCAAATAAATTTTAATAATGAGTGTTGTAAAAGAAAAAAATTCTTGTCATTCATCTATTTTAAGGATCAGTTTGAGTGTCTAAGTCAAGCGGTGTATAAATCAAATCTGAAGTATCATCAAAATTAATGTTACTTTTATTATTTAAACTGTCAGGTAGTTCTTCTGAAATCGATAAAGTATCTAAATCGCTTTCTATAGAAAGTGTATCATTGAGTATCTCTTGTTCCAATTGTTCTAAAGCTTCTTTATTTCTTAATTCTTCTTCTATCAGAGGTAAACGGTCAAGAATTTTAAATCTTTTACCATCATAAAAATTTCTTGCATTTACAGCAAACTCACTTGATGGAGCATAATAGAATAAAGTGTCAAGGTATATTTTGGCATTTAAAGTATCTTTTAAATCATAATAGTAGATAAAACCTAAAGAATAAAGTGATTTGTTTTGCAACTCTGAAATTTCTGAATTAGTCAAAGAATCTAAAAAAGCAATAACATAATCTGTACTGTCAGGATACATAGACATTACAGTTTCGTATTTTTTTAGTTTTGATTTTTCATCTAGAGTAAGAAAGGTTACTTTTTCATTATTTAAATATTCTTTTAAAGCTTCGGTATATCTATTCTCAGGATAATTTTCATTTAAGTATTGGAGTATTAGGCTAACCTTTTCAGAATCTTTTATAATTTGATTATAAATGACTG
>CAZJNG010000403.1:0-2801 GCA_964547265.1 uncultured Candidatus Cloacimonadota bacterium
GGGAAGTATATTAATGCATTGATAATAAGATAGAATACCTTAATCCATATCGGGATAAATAAAAGTTTTTGAGTAAGATTTTTTTTAATCATTAATTATTAGATTCCCGCGATGAAGTTTTAATGTTTTAAAGCTTATATTTTTTATAAATTCTTGTGAATGAGTTATTGCAAATATTGTAAACTCATATCTTTGTAGTAGTTTGTATAATAAGTTCAGAAATGTTAGAATTTGTTTGCCGTCTAGTCCCCAACTGGGTTCATCAAGCATAAGAAGTCGAGTACCGGAACTTAATGAACTCAATAATAGTATTACTTTCATCTCAAACAAGGACATTTGCATTACAGAGGTATTATCTTCTTGAGGCATTATAGACATTAATTCTTCTTTTAAATAATCGTCTTTTATTGATGACAGGTAATCAGACAGATGATGATAAATCATTTGGTATTGCGGAAATTGAGATATGTAAGTTATCTGATGACAAAGTTCTTTTCGATTATAGTTTGATATATCGTTATTTAAGAATAATATTTTTCCTTTTTCAGGAGTAATCATTCTAAAGCAAAGATTGAATATTGTAGATTTTCCTGAACCATTCTCTCCTGAAAGTATAAAATGTTCTCTTTTGTATATGTTGAAAGATATGTTATTAAGTAGAGGATAGTATTGTGTTAGGTTTTTTTTTTGGTTAGGATTGTCGTTTTGGTATGTTGTAAACAGCACATCTTGAAAGGATAAAATAATTTCTTTGTTAAAGCTTTGATTATTTTTGTTGTTAAAAAGCCTTGCAAGAGTTAAAATTGTAGGTTTATGCTTTGGTAGATTGTTTTCATAGGCTAAAGTGTTTGATTTAAAGTTGGCAAATTTGTCAACAAGCGGTATCAGGAAATCATATTCTTGTTCAAAAATTATTATTCTTTTACCTTTAGATTTGAATTCCTTTATAATGTTTAGAAGAGTATTTCTGCCTGAATCATCCAGCCAAGGAACAGTATTGTAAAATAGATAGTTATCGCAATCTGAACTTAATGCCAGGGCAAGAGAAAGTTTAATCTTTTCTCCCCCTGATAAGGTGTTGATTTTCCTGAAATAGAAATGTTCATTTAGCCCTACCCTGTTTAGTAATTCTAAAATTTTATCTTCATTTTTAATTTGAGTTCGTCCATAGAATTCTTCATAAACAAATGAGAAAATAAAATGCCTGTCCGGCTGATCACCAATAAGGTAGTATTCTGATAGTTCTCCTTGCTTTATTAAAAGCTTGCCATAATAATCATGGAATAATTCTTCCAGATGCTCGATGTCAAGTTTATCTTCAGCGGGAATGAGCTTGCATAATATCCCGGACAAAATCAACAGATTTTTATTGATATTGCCACATATGAGTAACACAGAGCCTTTTGAGTTAATAATCTCAATATTGTTTAATAATAATTTATTTCCTGCAGAATACGAAAAATTTAATACCATAAACTACATTATTTCTATCAGAGAAGTTTTGTCAAGATTTTTAAGATGTCGTCAAAAGATTAGATGAGAATTGATGATTAGCTGACTTTCAGTTAATTTATGTAAGTACCAAACTAATTTTTAAATTAAGCTATTAATATTCAATTAGATATATTAACTATTTAATCACGAATATGCAATTTTTAACTGCGGAAAGTCAGAAGAATGTTATTGTATTTTAAAAAGTATTTTTAAATTTTTGAAAGTTAGATTATGGTACACATTAACCAAGATACCTGTGACCTCCAGGTTGCTTTTTCCCTCTTGGAGGTCGCTTAAAGATTAGCGGTATTATTTTACTGAGATTGTGTAGTTTAACCTGTAGAATAACATTTTAAAATTTTAGCCTCATGAGAAAGACTCCGATTATTAAATTATTTGAGCTCATTTATTAAGTAACGCTTTTGATTATGTTAAGCTTGCTAATATAAGGAAAATCTTCAAAAAGACAATATTTGATATAAAACAATCGGAAATTTTTTAATGTAAGAGGTTATTTAATTAATTATTTTTAGATTTTATAATATTCTTAATGCTGCTACATCGTTGGCTGTGCCTATGTTTTATCGTAGTAAATTTTAAATAGTTAAAAATAAATCAAAAAATAACTTGCCAAGTTATAGCTAGTTTTATAAATTGATTTCAATGATAGTGTGAGAAAGTAAATCGTGGAATACGATTTTAGAGTCAAAGCTCTGTCATAAGAGAATATATCAAGGAGATGAAGGTATGAATATCTTCGTAGGTAATGTGTCAAGAATGGTTAATGACACAGATTTACGCGCTGCTTTTGAGCAGTATGGATCAGTTGAATCCGCAGTTATTATTAAGGACAGAGAAACCGGTGACTCAAGAGGTTTTGGTTTTGTTGAGATGACTGACGAAGGTCAGGCTAATGTTGCTATCGAAAATTTGAATGGTTTTGAATTAAAAGGTCGTAAGCTTAATGTAAATGAAGCTCGTCCAAAAGAAGACAGACCAAAGAGAGATCGTTTTCAAAGAGGAAATTTTAACCGTAGATAACATATAATTTTGTGTTGAAAAAAGGTCACGCTTGTGACCTTTTTTTTTATAAAAAAAATCTTGACAGTTTAAACCACAAATTATAAGATATAAAAAAATATAAAGTGAGTTTATAATGAATGATTTAATTGATGTGGAGTTAAAAGAAGAATTTTTTAGAGAATTTTTAGATTTAAGTCAAGATGTGGAAACTTATTTATTAAAACTAGAACAAGAACCTGATAATTTAGATTTTGTAAGAGAGCTTTTTAGACCATTTCACACAA
>CAZJNG010000404.1:0-2789 GCA_964547265.1 uncultured Candidatus Cloacimonadota bacterium
AATAAGATGAGATTTCTAGTAAAATATGGAGATTCTTCGCAAGCTCAGAATGACACGCCCTGACGAGCCGTCAGGGTTCCGGTTTTTGACATTTTGGGACAGTCTCTATAAGAAAGGAATTATATGGGAAAAAGTCATAATCAAAAACATAATTACGTTTTAAAGGCAAAAATATTTTTAGCTCTAATAATGTTGTCGTTTATTAATCTATCGGCTGTTATTATTGACGCAGAGCTTGAGATATTTAATGATATGCTTTCAAAGGTTGATTTAGATATAAATTCAGTGAATTTCCCAAAGGACTGGGCGAATTCTGAGTTTAAGATTCCTAAGGTTATTGAGTCGGTTGAAAAACCTTTTACTTTTCCATTATTTGTTGACAGTCTCAAAACTAAGTTTCTAAGCGAGGATTATTTAGGTTTTTTTGATTATATGTCAGGAATTGTTTTTCAAACATCAGAACTTATCATTGATGATTATTCGGCTGAGTTCAAAAATCAGATAAACAAAATAAAGAATGAAACAGATATTTTAAAATATGCTGTATTAGTTATGGATAAAGCAATGCCTTACTATGAATCAGCTTTTGACAGTTTGACAATAAAAGAGGTAAGCGAGCTTGAATATTTTATATATGCCATGGGTAAAGGAGGTGCAATTGACGATGAGAGGTATAAGCAGTTTTATTCTGAAAAATCTTATATTGAAAACGATTATGAAATCGAATATTATATAGACCTTATCAAGAAAATTGATTTTAATTCTCTTATGTTGTCATCAAAAGTATATTTTGAAGGCATGAAAATGCTTACAGATTATGACTTGTCACATATAAGATTTAATAAATCAAGAAGACTCAAATCACGCTATGGAACCTTAATATGCGGCACAAATAAAGATGAGATCTATACTGAAAATTCTATTTTTATTTATGAACCCGGTGGAAATGATACTTACAGTTTTGATATGTCAACAAATAATAAATTTCCTTTTTTAGCAATACTTGACTTTGAAGGAGATGATGTATATAGAAATGATAATATCAGTGAATTATTCAGCATAATATTTGGCATAGGTTATCATTTTGATAAAGAAGGTAATGATTTATATTATGGAAATGATTTTGCTTTTTCAAGTAGCTTTGGTTCATTGATTTCTGTAGATTTAGAGGGTAATGATCAATATATTTCAGGAAGCAGATCTTTAGGTTCGTCAGTTTTTGGAATATCCTTTTTAATCAATAAAGGTGGAAATGATTTTTACTCATCTACTAGTTATTCACAAGGTTTTGGAGGTCCTCTTGCTTGTGGTATTTTAGCAGATTATGGTTCGAAAGAAACCTCAGACAGCAGTGATATTTATTTTGCCGGAGGTAAATATCTGCATGCTCCTTTAGCTCCTGAGGATTTTCGCAGTATGAGTCAGGGTTTTGGCTTTGGTTTAAGGCCTGATATTGCAGGAGGCATAGGGATATTATTTGATGAAAACGGGAATGATCATTATAATGCAGGGGCTTATGCTCAAGGAGCAGGATATTGGCTAGCTTTGGGGATTCTTATTGATTTAGGTGGAAATGACTCGTATAGTGCTGTTTATTATCCACAGGGTAGCGGAATTCATCTTTCCGGAGGTTTTCTTTATGATGAAAAAGGTGATGACAGGTATTATTCTAAATTTGGTCCAGGACAAGGAGCAGGTCATGATTATGGAGTCGGTTTTTTAGTTGACAGGGCAGGAAATGATGCATATTCTATAGATGGAGGAAATGGACTTGGGCTGACAAATTCAGTAGGTGTTTTTTTAGATGTGCAAGGTAATGACCGATACGAACGCAAGAGAAAAGATTCTTACGGCTTTGCCAATATTGCAAGGTATTCAGGTGGAATTGGTCTGTTTTTAGATCTTCATGGCGAAGATATTTATGCTAATGAAAGTATGAATAATAACTCCGATTGGATAAATGGCTTTTATGGTATTGGACTTGATACATTGTTTGTTATAGATGAAGCTATAGTAAAAGCTGAAACTGTTTATATCCAAGATCCTCTCGTTGATTCATTAGCTACGATAGATGTTGTTTTTTCAGCAGCAGCTGAATGGGAGGTCGGTTCAGCTGTTGATAGAGTCAGACATGCTCGAAAAGTGCTTAATTCTAGAGATGATGAAGCCTTTGATTATATATTTTTAGAAAAATTAAAAACTAAATCAGGACTGGAGTTAAGAGCAATAGTTGATTTGTTTAATAGTTCTGAACTTGCAAAAGAAAAGCTAAATCAAGGTTTAGAACATGAACATTTCAGAGCAGTATCTAATACAATCTATATAATTGGAGAACTTCAGGATTCAAGTTTTGTAGAGACATTTGAAAATATGCTTTCTGAAAATAATAATGTTAATTCTATTCTGTCAGCCTTAGGAAAGTTAAAAACTGAAAAAAGTATTGATTTGCTTGAAGGATATATTAATGTTGAAAATCCTTATACTAAGGTTATAACAGCAAGAAGTTTAAAGAGTATTAATACTGATAGAAGCATTGAGATACTTAAAAGATTGAAAGATGATGATTGTTTTTTAATCCAAAGCATGATTCGAAGAGAGTAATTATTTAATTTATTTGTAATCGTTTATGTTATATTGTTAATTGATTTTTAAGATTGAGGTTCAATTGAAAATTAAGGGACCTCCAAGAGGGAAAAAGCAACTTGGAGGTCACCTGTTTATTGCTTGATTTTAAGTAATATAATATGTGGTAAAATGATATTTAATGTTTTTTGATTATTGGGAAGACA
>CAZJNG010000405.1:0-2780 GCA_964547265.1 uncultured Candidatus Cloacimonadota bacterium
GGATTTGGATTTTATGAATTACGCGAAGAATGGTCTAATTATTAGTTTAATTTTTTTCGTCTTAGTCGGTAGTTTACTTTTTGCTAACGAAGAAGCCGGAGAAAAAACCCTATTTTCTGAAGGTTCTTTTTTTGAAACCTTTGTAAGCAGAAGAAGAATTTTATTTGCTAAAACAGAGCTGTTGAGATTTTTAAACGATGCAGGACAAACTGAATTTCATTTGAATTACAAAATACCAAATAATGAACTGCAATTTATCCAAACAAATCAAGGTTATATTAGCACCTTAAGTATTGAATTTAACATTTTTAAAGATGGTGTCCTGGTTAGTCCGAATAAGTTTGAACACCTTGCAGGAGCAAGAACTACTGCTATTGCACAATCTGAAAATCACTTTGTCTTAGATAAAATCTTATTTACTTTAGGTAAACCCGGTTTTACTGCAGAGCTTAAAATTATTGATAAAAATTCCAGTACCAGCCATATAGAGAAATTTGATTTAGCTTTATTAGATGAATCAACAATAATAAGTGATATTGAAGTTTCACATGGCATTTCAACAGATTTAAATCCTGCATTGGATAAGTTTCAAAGAGGTTCATATCAGTTTTATGTTGACCCTAACCCTGTCTTAGATTCAAACAACAAAGACTTCATTGCTTATTATGAGATTTCAAATATTTTTCCTGGTGCAGATTCATTGTTTAGGTTTTTTGAATTTGTAAAGATTACTAAAGATTCTCTTACTCTTTGGAAAACTGAGTTTAATCATACTGTCGAATTTTTACCTTATCCTATTGTCAGAAAAATCCCTCTTAATCAATATGAACCCGGTTTGTATAATTTGGAAGTTGAGATTGTTGATCCTAAATCACAAAAGTCTTATAAAACTGAAAAAATGTTTTCTATCACTCGTCAATATATAGTATTTCAACAAAGAGTTTTCCCTGATGACGATGAAGAATTTGCCCTAATCAGCTATTTTTTGGATAATACTCAAAAACGATTGTGGAGAGGTTTAAACGAAGATGGAAGAAAACGATTTATTGAAAGATTTTGGACGGCAAATAACCCAAAACCCAACAGTGACTCAAATCAATTCTTAGAAATAATCAGATTAAGAGTTAATGAAGCAAATTGGCGATTTGCTCATCATAAAGCCGGTTGGAAAACTGATTTAGGCAGAATCTATATAAAAATGGGAAGCCCGGACGAAATTGATAAATCAACAACAGCAGCTGATGCACGACAATCAAGAAAAGATTATCAAATTTGGAAATACAACAACCTTGCTAAAAATTACCTTTTCTTTGATTTTCAAGGAAATGGTAATTATCAACTTATCTATTCCAAAAATGACGAAACTGAAAGAAGCGATTCTAACTGGAATGCATATTTTGAAGAAGATTTTGATACTTCTCGAGTAGAATAAATCGGTTTTTACATACTCAAGCTAAATTGGTTTAGTATTCTTCCTCATTGGTAAAAAAAAACTTGACAAAAAACTCAAAGCTAGTATAGAATGATTAACATATAAAAGTAAAAAAGGTGGGTAAAATGAAAGTAGATAATGTTATTGACAATGAATTTGCAAGAATTGTTTATTATCCTGAACTTGGAATAATTCATCATGAATGGAAAAAGTTTTGTTCTGGATCAAACTTTCAAGAATTGATGTTAACTTCAACTAATTATTTAAAAGAACATAATGGGACTAAATGGTTATCAGATGATAGTAATTTTTCTGTTATGGCACAAGAAGATAAAAAATGGGGACAAGAAATATGGTGGCCAAAAACTAAAAATGCAGGTTGGAAATATTGGGCAATAGTTTTACCGGAAAAAGTTATTGGTAAGCTTAGTATTAAAGCTTTAATTGATGAGTATTCAAAAGGAGGTATAACCGCTCAAGTATTTGATAATACTAATCAAGCACTTAAATGGTTAGAATCTCAGAAGTAAGGCAGATTTAATTTTTACAACATCTTAATAAATATTGATATTGCTATTTTGGAAGCAAGATGTTTTTGTATGAATAATTCATCACGAGTATAAAGTTTTGATCTGGAGAGATAGAAAAAATTTCATTAGCTATTAGTTTGATTTGTCAAAAAAACCTGATATTGTGTAATTTGAAAGACCTTAACTGATTTATAAAGAAAGGAAGGCTGATATAAATAGACAAGTATTTGGACAGTTTTAATAATATTCATCTTATGATAAAAAAAACTTGACAAATATTATTCATGTATTATATTTTACTGTAGAATAAAAATTGTTTGGAGAACTTTGGAGGAAAAATGCGACTACGCATTTCATTTAAGGCTAAGTCCGCCTTCATGTTGACTTGGAATTATCATTATCACTTTAATATGTCATTAAAGAAATTCATACAATATTTATATTTCAAAAACATGATTTGTCCGGAAATAAATAAATCATTTACCTTGATTGCAAAAGAAAAGTTGTATTGTTATTCAAAACTTATGCATAATAATCATAATGATATTCAAAAAACTAAAGAAGGAATAACCAATATTAGGAATTGCTATTTTATTTTTACAACACCTTATGATTTTCTTGATTTGAATATTTTAAAAGAATGCTTTATCAAAAAGAAAATCTTCTTCAACTTAGAAAATCAAACCATAGAGTTGTTTATTGAAAAGATAGAATTATTAAATGAAAGACCTATAACTCAGCATTTTACTTGTATTAGTCCAATTGTTGTTAACGAAAAATCTTATCTTGAATCAACTAAATGTATTGAATACCATCCT
>CAZJNG010000406.1:0-2779 GCA_964547265.1 uncultured Candidatus Cloacimonadota bacterium
ATCTGCTCTATCTAAAACTTTATCATAGACTCCTACTAACTGACAATTTTCTATGCCGGAAAATATCCTTGCATGATGTTTGCCTAAATGACCTACTCCTACTACACCTACTTTTAACATAATGACTCCTTGTAAAGTTTGCTATAGATTATTTATATTCTATCTGACACTTACCTTGTAATTATTCAAGAAAAAATTGTCAAGAGAAAATAAAAAGATGACTTACTTTTTTTAAAAGTGTTATTTTAAAAGGGATTAATGTCTGAAATATTTCTGAATAAGTATCCAAATTCATTAGAATAGACAGTTACACCTTATCCAACATTCTTACAAATCAAATAAATCTAAGCAACAATTAAAAACTAATATATCAAATAAAAATATTTTATAAACAATATTTCGTTTATGATTTTGATTATTGTCATGAAACAATAACGCATGATTTATCTAATATATAGAAAAATAGCAACTTATAAATATTCATTTATTCTTGATAATAAAGGAGAGAAACAGGGGACCTACAGGAAATAGCGTCTCCTGTAGGTCCCCTGTTCCTTTGTTATATATTTCAAGTAGTTAGATTAAGATTAACAAGCATCTATTAAGTTTATAAAACTAATACAATCTTCAAATAACAGTTTGTTTTGTTATAGTCATTAATATTTAAATATAACATACTAATTATTAAAATAGTTTACAGATTAGTAACTTTATCTTTGTTTAAAAATGTGTTTTTAGTTCTTGCTTATGGTGATTAAAGGAGCTTGTGAAGAAAACTCATAAAATCTTAGTTACACTTTTCTAAATAAGGATAATTGCTTTCAGCTTATTAGTATTTATGATAAACAGCAGAAAAATAAACTTTTTTATAGCTTTTTTCGGTATTTCCATTAATTTATCTGTATAAAAAAAAATTGTGGATTAGTAATGGGAAAAATAAGAATTTTATCAGAAGAGGTTGCAAACAGGATTGCAGCCGGTGAAGTCATCGAAAGACCTGCTTCGGTAGTCAAAGAATGTGTTGAAAATTCAATAGATGCCGGAGCTACAGAGATAATAGTCAATATAGTTAATGGCGGCAGAGATTTTATACAGATAGCAGATAATGGGTCGGGAATGTCAGAAGAAGATGCTTTTTTATGTTTTGAGAGGCATGCAACCAGCAAAATCAGATCAGTCGATGATATTACTCATATAAATACTATGGGTTTCAGGGGTGAGGCATTACCTAGCATTGCTTCTGTAAGTCATTTTCAGTTAATTACTAAAACTGTTGACGATGATATAGCCACCGAGATAAATTTTTCCGGCGGAAAATTAGATATGATGAAAAAAACATCAGCCCGAACCGGGACTACTATTACCGTTAAAAATATTTTTTACAACATTCCGGCTCGGAGGAAATTCTTAAAAACAGAGCCGGTAGAGTATAAACATATATTAAATTATATTCACTATCAGTCTATCTTGTTTCCAAATATAAGTTTTAAACTTTTACATAATCAAAAAGAAAAGCTTAATTATCCTGCAACTGATTCCATTCAAAAGAGAATGTTGGACATCTTTGGAACTAGCTTTAGTAAACAGAATTATTTGTTTATAGACAATCATTTAGAAAATATCAGTATTTCAGGATATATTCAGGATGTTGAAAAACCTGACTCTGAAAAGGGCAACGAAGTGCATTATATATTTGTAAATAAGAGATTTATTAATGATAAAACTATCTATTCCGCCATAAAAAATGCTTATACTCCATTTTTAAAAAAATACCGGTTTTTTGAACACGGAAAATTACCTAATTATATTTTATTTATTGATATTGCACCTGAAGAGATTGATGTAAATGTTCATCCGGCAAAAACAGAAATCAGGCTCAGGAATGGAGGTGCAGTTTTTCAGTTTGTTAAGCAGTCACTATTAGATTGTTTAAATCAGACAGAGTATAACAGGTATAAAAATGCTAAAGAAAAATTGAGTAGTTTTCCGGTTAGCAGTCCCCTGACTGAAGCTGAACTAACAATTGCCAATGATATTCTTAAAGTACCTGAAAAGAAAACGATCAAACATGAAAATATTGAACAGATTGATAAGAGTTTACAGAATTTATTTGCTTTCTCTGATAAACCTGTTGAAGAAAACAGAATTTTAAATACAAATACAACTGTGATTAAAACATCAATTCAAAATACCTATCCTCAAAACCAAAAGAATGAGCCGGCAAGATTCACTCAACAAGATTCTGCTCATTATGAGAAACTTATTGATATTAATCATGAGCCAATACAAATATTTCAAATGCATAACACTTATATCTTTATTGAAATTGAAGACGGATATTGTGTTGTTGACCAACATGCTGCTCATGAAAGAATTATGTATGAAAAACTGCTCAAGAATATAAATGAAAATCAACCTAAAAAACAAAAATTACTTTTCCCGTTAGTCATTGACCTGCCAACATATTTAGTTGAAAGCATTTACACAACAGTAACTGAAAATCTGGATATACTGGATAAACTTGGATTTACCATTAAAACCTTTAGTGGTAATTCGTTGGTCATTGATGAGATTCCTGCTTCTTTGGATAACTGGGAAGGAGGAGATATATTTCTTGATATTCTAAGACAATTACAAGAAGAGTTATCTGAGACGAAGGATTTCCGTATTGCTTCTGCAGCCTCAATAGCATGTAAGGCTTCAATTAAAGCAGGTCAGAAATTATCAAAAAGAGAAATGCAGGAATTGATTAAGGAGTTATTTACTTGTGATAGTCCCT
>CAZJNG010000407.1:0-2774 GCA_964547265.1 uncultured Candidatus Cloacimonadota bacterium
AAAAGGTTTATGCCAATTTTGAGATTTCAGATGAAGTTTTAGACAGGATTAATGTTGAATGATTTTAATGGGTATAGATCCCGGTAGCAGAAAATGCGGATATGGGATTTTACACATAGAAAGGTACAAAATCATTGCTGCAGGTTGTGGTGTCATAAAGCTTAACGAAAAGCAATCTCTTCAAGACAGACTACTTTCACTCTTTAATGAACTTTCAATGCTTATTGAAGAATATAAACCGGATGTAGCCGCTGTTGAAGAAATTTTTTATGGAAAAAATATTCATTCTTCTCTGACATTGGGAAGTGTCAGAGGAGTAATTTTATTATTATTAAAAAAACAAAATATTCTAACTTATAATTATTCTCCCAGAGAGATAAAGCAATCTGTTACAGGAAAAGGGAATGCCGGCAAAAAACAAATAGAGTATATTGTTCAGTCTATTTTAAAGCTTAAACAAGCACCCAAAGACGATGCAGCAGATGCTCTGGCAATTGCCATGTGCTTATATAATAAAGAAAAATTTAACCTCACCCCAAAAGAAGGTAATTGAAATGTATTCATATCTAAATGGTATCTTAACAGATAAAACTCCAAATTGTGTTACTATTGATTGTAATGGTATAGGTTTCGAGGTAAAAATCCCCTTATCAACTTTTGAGGCATTACCCGAGTCCAATGAAAAAGTAAAATTACTAATCTATACCTATCATAATGATGAAGGAACCAGGCTTTTTGGTTTTTATACACAAGCAGAAAAAGACACTTTTAAACTTCTCATAAATGTTAGCAGAATAGGACCTCGTATAGCACTTTCAATATTAAGCACGCTTTCAGTTAGTGAGTTAATTTCAGCCGTTTTATATAATAGTGATTTTGTCATCTCTAAAACGCCGGGGCTCGGAAAAAAATCCGCTCAAAGATTGATTATCGAACTAAAGGATAAGATTTCAGAAATATCACAAGACAGAACCATAAGTCATACAAATTCGAGCATTTCCTCAGATAAATGGCAAGAAGTAGATACTGCTTTAATGGCTTTGGGTTTTAAAACTTATGAAATAAAAAAGGCTACTCAAGAGTTATCATTTAATGATACAGATAAAACACAAGATATAGTCAAAGCATGTATTAAATATATTTATATGAAAAGGAATGAGTAATGAATATTAGACAGGAAGCATGGAGTATCATTGTTAAAGTGTTGAAAAATAATATGTTTTCTGACAAACTATTATCTCAGTCTGTTAAAAAGCTGAGCAAATCTAATGAAAATATTGATTTATTATACCATCTGGTTAAAGGTGTTATTAAAATGAAATTACTTCTTGAATACATTGCTTGCCAATATACAGACAATCAAAAATTCAAAAACACCGATATAAAAATTAAAGTACTTATATATTTGGCTTTATACCAATTAATTTTTTGTGAAAGTATCCCTGAACATGCAGCCGTAAATGAAACTGTTGAACTTGCAAGAAAAAACTTCAATGAACAAATCGCCGGTTTTATCAATGCTGTACTCAGAGAATATCTCAGAAATCCAAATTATACTTTACCTGATGACCCTGCAGAAAGAATCTCGGTAGAACATTCTTTCCCCTTAGAAATAGTTAAAAGATGGCTCTTAAGATGGGACGAAGAACAAGTCGAATATCTGGCTATGTATTATAACGAATCGCCAAAATTATACCTCCGTGTAAATACCTTAGCCACACAAAAAAATAAACTTATAAAATACTTTGAGAAAAAAAATATAACAGTAATGCCTACTCACGCTTCGGAAAATATGTTGATAAGCGAGGATGCAGGGTTAATCCTGAATGATGTTTCTTTTGATGAAGGTTACTTCACTATTCAAGACATCTCTGCTGCTTTAGTGATAGAACTTCTCAATCCGAAACATCACACCAGTATCTTGGATATGTTTGCAGGAAGAGGTGGCAAAGCTTCATATATTGCCGAATTAATGCAAAATACAGGTGAGATTATTGCTGTCGATAAAATCCCTCATAAAATAAAAGAAATGAAACAAACTTTATCTAGAATTCAAGCTAATAATGTTAAATTAATCACCGAAGATGTCTTTAAATTTGGTCCTGTTGCCCCTCTTTATGACAGTGTCTTACTAGATGTACCTTGTTCTGGTTGGGGAGTATTCCAAAAAAAAGCAGAATTAAGATGGCAAGAAAAACAAAATATGCCTGAATTATTAAAATTACAAGAAAAAGCACTCAATACCGGTGCACAATTTGTGAAACAAGGCGGTTTCTTAGTTTATAGTACATGCACAATAAATCCTCAAGAAAATGAAGAACAAGTAATTAAATTTTTAAAAACAAACCCAAACTTTAAACTTATTCCCGCTGAACTGGAAATCCCTAAAGAATTTACTGAAGACGGGTTTTTAAAAACTATTCCGAATATCCATCACATGGATGGAGCTTTTGCCGCTAAAATGATGAAAAACATTGATTAAGTAGAACAGGAACTCATAATACACTATGTTTAAACACTTATATGCAATTATTACCGCTTCAATTTTATTTGTAATTATTTTAATTACAGGAACCCTACTTGTAAATTTACTTATGAATAAACTTGTCGCAGGCAGAGATGTTGTAATCGTACCGGAACTTATTGGTGTTGATTTTCAAAAAGCTCGAGATTACTGTAAGAGCATTTCTTTAAAAATGGAGATTATTGATGAAGAACATCATGAGTTTCCTCAAGGTGTAATAACCTCGCAAATGCCTTCACCTCACAGAACT
>CAZJNG010000408.1:0-2761 GCA_964547265.1 uncultured Candidatus Cloacimonadota bacterium
TCGCGGATGGTAATAGCATTGATACCGTTCTGTCTGGGGCGCGAATAAGCTTCAAGAGAGGTTTTCTTGATAATTCCTTTACGGGTACAGAGTATGATAAAGTTATTATTGATATACTCTTCGTCCTTGATGCTCTTCAGATTGATAAAGGCCCTGACTTTGTCATCGGGTTCAATGTTGATAAGGTTCTGAATTGCCCTTCCTTTTGAAGTTTTGGTTCCTTCAGGTATTTCAAAAACCCTCATCCAGAATACCTTGCCTTTTTCAGTGAAAAACAGCATATAGTTATGCATTGTAGCAACATAGAGATATTCCAGAAAGTCCTCGTCCCTGATATCGGATCCCTTGGCTCCGCGGCCTCCCCTGTTTTGTCTTCTGTATTCGCTCAGCGGGGTTCGCTTTATATAGCCCATGTGGGATATGGTGATGACCACATTCTCATCGGCTATTGTATCTTCGATCCTGAAGTCGCTGGCTGAATAAACGATTTCGGTGCGGGCTTCATCGCCATAATTGGCTTTGATTTCAAGTAATTCGTTTTTAATGATTTCCATACGGAGGCCCTCGTTTTCGAGTACACTCCTGTAATATTCAATCATTTTCAGCAATTCGTTGTACTCTTCACGGATTTTATCCCTTTCAAGGCCGGTAAGGCGTTGGAGTCGCATATCCAGTATGGCCCTGGCCTGAATTTCGGTCAGGTTGAAATTTTCCATCAGGCCGTTTCTGGCTTCTTCGGGGGTACGCGATGACCGGATGAGTGAGATGACTTCATCCAGATGATCGAGGGCAATCAGCAATCCTTCAAGGATATGGGCCCTTTTTTCGGCTTCATTCAGCTCATACCTGGTGCGGCGGATAACCACTTCGTGGCGGTGCTCAACGAAATACTGAATCAGTTGCTTCAGGTTCAGCAGCATCGGCCGGCCTTTCACCAGACAGATGTTGTTCACGCTGAAGGATGTCTGTAATTGGGTAAGCTGGTATAATTTATTCAGAACTACATTGGTGATCGCGTCACGTTTCAGTTCATAAACCACGCGCAGGCCGTTGCGGTCCGATTCGTCGCGGATATCGGAAATACCTTCGATTTTTTTGTCATTAATCAGATCGGCAGTTTTCCGGATCATTTCCGCTTTGTTGACCTGATAAGGTATTGAGGTAACAATGATGCTTTCTCTTCCGTGACTGTCGGTTTCAATTTTGCTTTCGCCCCGCATGATAATCCGTCCACGGCCGGTTTCATAGGCATCTTTGACGCCCTCGTAACCATAGATAAACCCCCCGGTAGGAAAGTCCGGTGCTTTGATGAATTTCATCAGCTCGGGAATGGTGATCTCGTGGTTATCGATGTATGCAATTACGCCATCCACCACTTCGCTCAGGTTGTGGGGAGGCATATTGGTGGCCATACCCACTGCGATACCGGATGCACCGTTTACAAGGAGGTTGGGTATGCGGGCCGGAAGTACGGTAGGCTCTTCCAGTGAATCATCAAAATTCAGCTGAAAATCAACAGTATCCTTGTTGATATCCGACAGCATTTCCTCAGCTATTTTTCTGAGTCTTGCTTCGGTATAACGCATGGCGGCAGGGCTGTCACCATCAATGGATCCGAAGTTTCCCTGTCCGTCGACCAGGGGATAACGTAACGACCAGTCCTGAGCCATCCTAACCATGGCATCATATACAGAACTATCACCATGGGGATGATACTTACCAAGCACCTCCCCTACTATTCTTGCACTTTTTTTATAGGGCCGGTTCGAAAGTACTCCGAGGTCGAGCATTCCGAACAATACCCTGCGGTGAACCGGTTTAAGTCCGTCGCGGACATCGGGCAAAGCCCTTGAAACAATCACCGACATCGAATAATCGATGTAGGCTGATTTCATTTGGTTCTCAATGTTTACTTTGACAATTTTTTCTTCACCAGCTTGATTTTCCATCATTTAGCATATTCCAGATTAACGAAACAATACCCTTTTAAAAGGGATACGAAGGTACATTTTTTTTACTTCCGAAGCACATGGGAACCGCCGAAATTCCCTTTATATTACCAACAATAATTTGTTCATAAATAAAATCGGCATTGTATTTGATCATACTATACGGAATCGGGTGGTTTTGTTATTGCTTTATGTTTGATATTGCTTGCTTTGCAAGGATTTTAGCAGTAATTTTGAAGACATAACGGAAACATCCGGAAATAATTTTTGTTATTTAAAATAATTGAAACCCAGGTCCTTTAAACGCAATGGCCAAGAAGGATTTTAAATACGACTGACAGCAATGGAAGCTAAATTTTCACAGCGGGTGAAGGATGTACTGACATATAGCCGGGAAGAATCCCTGCGTCTCGGAAACGATTATATTGGTGTTGAGCATTTGCTTCTCGGTATTATCCGTGAAGGCGAGGGCATGGCAATTCAGATTCTTAACCTTTTAGGCGTAGACACCAATGAAGTGCGCCGCACAATAGAGAAGGCCATCGGGAAAACCGTTGCCCGTGACAAATCGGCAGAGAACCTGCCACTGGTAAAACAGGCAGAGAGGGCGCTCAAACTCACATACCTTGAAGCAAAAATGTTCAACAGTGAACTGATCGGAACGGAACATCTCTTGTTGGCTATTCTTAAAGACGAGGACAACCTGGTTACCACCACATTGGGCAAATATGGTGTTGATTATGATTCTGTCAGGGATGAGCTTAAATCAATCATGAGCAATGATGAGCGCAAAACTTTTGAGGAGCCTACTG
>CAZJNG010000409.1:0-2746 GCA_964547265.1 uncultured Candidatus Cloacimonadota bacterium
TTTTACATAAGGTATAGCTGAAAGTTCATCATTAAAAGTGGGAGCAAATAAAACATAAAAGACATCTTTTGGCAACCCAAGTCTTTGTAATTCTGTTTCTCTATTTATTTTTTTAGAAAACAAATCATCAAGCTTTGCCATACCTGTCGCAAGTACCGGTTTAGATATAATCTTTTCCATCATCTCTTTATGATACCTCCCGGGAACACAAACAACATCTGAGAGTTCCTCTCTTTTTGCAGTTTCCGTATTTGTATAATATTGACCTTTTGACAAGACACCGTGACCAACATTAATCAGTTTACCACAATTTTTAACCCAAGTATAAACAGAATCAGCTATCATAGTAACATCCGGTTTAAAATCCTGAGGTATGTCATACATTGGCAAACCATAAGATTTTATAGTATCAAGTTCTTCGGGTAAAAAACCTGCCCTAATCTCCGGTGCATAATGCATATACCCTATAGCAAGATCGATATCATCTCTTTGCTTTAAAGCCTCCGTAATGGGCTTTAAGATAGGTATATGGACATTTTTAAAGTAGTAGATGAGGATGCGATTTGATGATGACTGTTTATGATTAATGATTTTATCATATTCATTTACATAAAACTTAGCATCTGCTGAGATATCTTTAACTACAGAAATATTCTTTGTGTACTTTTTAATCAAGGAAGGATGGCTTATAACTTGAATCATTTTCTCATATAAATCAATTACATTTCCTGTTCTAAAAATTAACCCATTGACATCATTACTGACAGCTTCAGGGATTCCACCTGCATCGCTTGCAATAACAGGAGTTTTGAACATATATGACTCCTGTACAAGTAAAGGATAATTTTCCATGAGAGAAGGAATTACAGTGATATCAATATTAGCAAAAATATCCGGTAAATCTTCAGGCTTATATTCTCCGTGATACACAATATTATTCTTATTGCTAATCATATTAAAAAGTTCATTTTTGAAGCTTTCATCATAAGATTTACCCCAAATATGCAATTGTACTTTTGAATTATTAATTTTCAAAAAAGCTTCAACTAGGGTATTAATACCTTTTCTTCTAATTAGCTGCCCTGCATATCCAAATCTTAAAAACTCAGATTTTACTTTTTCTTTTGTTTTTTGTAAAATAAAGCCTAAAGGATTTACAGAAATATTTTTTAGGCCATAAGAATAAAATTTATTTTTCAAATAATTACTTGGGGCATATAGGTGATTAATTTTATTGTATTGCTCATATAAATAAGTTTTTCTATATTTCTTGTATTCTAATGCAATCTCTTTTAACTCAGTCCGTTTAACAAGTTCAACATGGTTTTTTAGCAAGCACTCAGTACATTTTTCCACAGAGTCAGGACCGGAACATAAGTTTTGATTAGGTGTCATTAAATGCCACTCATCACATAAAAACCAATAATCATGTAATGTCATTATCATAGGTATATTCTTATTAGATAAAACTTCAATAGGCACTGCTGACATTTGACCTAAACCATGAAAATGAATTAAATCATAATGATTATCTTCAAAAAATTTATTTAAAAAATTAAAGATTAAATCTGAACGCACATTTTGATAATCTAAGACATTTGGTGTTTTGTATATTCTATGCACTACCAAATCATCATAAATAACTCTCTCATAACCTCCAACAGATTTATCATGATTTAAAAATACCGGGTGTAATACTTCAACCTTTACTAAGCCTAATTTATTAATAGCCAATGCAAGATTTTTTGCATAAAGCTGTGCCCCTGCATATCGAAAAGGTGGAAAGTCATGACAAATGAAGAGGATTTTGTTAGTATGTGAAACTTTATGATGTTGTTTTATCTGGAGATCAATGGGTATAAACCCAATATGCTCATTTAATAAATGTTCACAATATGTTTGGGAAAACAATTTAGGATGATTTTCAATAATCTGCTTTTTAGCAATCAAATCATATTTTACACGATTTTCAAGCATTGAGTTTTTTTTGCGTCTATATAGAAATAGAGGAAGATGTACATTGTCTGCCATAAATCCATTTTCAACTGCAGTAATCCAAAAATCCCAATCCTCATAACCATGAGTCATATTCGTTTTATAACCACCAACTTTTACCCACAATTCCTTTTTAAAAAGGCTTGTACATGTCATTAGGTTTCGTTGTAATAAAAGGTTTGGGTCAAAGTCCTGATATGCCCAAATCTCATTTTTTTCTCCAAAAAATAAAGTTTCAGGATATACAAATGATATATTTGCATTTCTTTCTAAAACAGGCACCAATAACTCAAGATATAACGATGAAATCATATCGTCTGAGTCAAGTGGTAGTATATATTTTCCTTCAGCTTGGCTTATTCCGAAATTTCTGGTATCAGCTAAACCGCTATTTTTCTTATGATAGTATTTAATGACTATTTCAGGATATGTCTCAGATACTCTTTTTAGTATAGAGATTACAGAATCATCATCACCATCATTAACTAAAATTATTTCTATGTTTTTATATGTTTGATTACATACAGATAAAAGAGTATCTTCTATTGTATTCAACTGTTTATAATAAGGTATTATTACAGATACTTTTTCTTTTTGATTTTTACATGTAGAAAATTTCATCAAACTTATATCAATTATTTTTTGACTAAAAATTATGTTGCCTGGATTTTTTTTAAGTTTATTTGCACAATTTGATAATTCTTTAATAGCATCTTCTTTGTTGTTAATTATCATATTTTCAACTTGTTGC
>CAZJNG010000410.1:0-2488 GCA_964547265.1 uncultured Candidatus Cloacimonadota bacterium
ATGCTTATTGGCGATAATTATCACTATTAAAATAACAAAAAAATTAGAAATTTAATTGCGGAAAGTCAGATTAATAATTGTTTTATTAGTATTTTTTAAATGAACTCTAATCTAATTATTTATTTTCATAGCCTAAAATCATATTAATCATTTATTCTTTTCATAACCATCAAATTGAGAGATAAAAGTTTTAAAATGTTTTTACAAGCAAAACTACACGATATTAGAAACAGAAATACCGTTAATGTTTAGGTGACCTCCAAGAGAGAAAAAAGCCTCCTGGAGGTCACCGGTTTCTTGATTAATGTTTACAATAATCTAAATTTCTATAATTAAGAAAATCTTTTATAAAAATAATGACAGACTTCTGACTTTCTGTAGTTAAAAATTAGTTTTAGCTGTTTAAAGTCAGATAAAATATATAAAAAACCTCCAATTATACTTTAGCACAATCGGAGGTTATGATTTAATTAGTTTATACTTTAAATTTATTCAACATTTCATCGAGTTTAACTGTTAAATCTTCAAGTTGTACAGAGCTATTTTTTACTTCAACAGATGTATTATTATTGACCTGAGCTGCATTTGATAATTGTTGAATTATATGATTAATTTCATCCATGCCTGTTGAAATCTCTTGAATACTTCTAGCAATCTCGGCAACTCCTGAATTAGCTTCCATTGAGTTCTTTGCAACATCACTTGCAGCATTCGCTGACTTAGTAGATGATTGAGCTATTTGATTTACTGCTTTACCGGCTTCAATCATACTTCGATTAACATTCTTAATATTAGTGTCGATGTCCTGAACATAATGTCCCATCTGTGTCGTTTTATTAGCTACATTATTTACAGAACCGGAGATTTCATTAGTAGTTATAGATTGTTCTTCAACTGCAGAGGCAATTGTGATATTAACCTGATTAATATTTTTAACTATTTCAGATATTTTTTGAATAATCTGAACGGCATTTTCAGTTGCGACTTGAGCTTCGGTTACATCAGCCGATATTTTTTCAGTTGCTGAGGTAGTTTGTTTTGCCAGTTCTTTAACTTCGTTAGCAACGACAGCAAAACCTTTGCCTGCATCTCCTGCACTTGCTGCCTCAATAGTAGCATTTAAGGCTAACATATTAGTTTGATCAGCAATATCGCTAATAACTTTAATAATTTTCCCGATAGAAATTGCAATTTCTGAAAGTTCTTTCATTGATTTAGCTGCTATTTCGGCTTGACTATTCGCTTCATTGGAGATATTACTGGCATGAGTTGTATTCTTGGAAATCTCTTGAATTGATACGCTCATCTCTTCAATCGCCGCAGCTGTACCGTTGATACCGCTTAAAATTTCGTTCATACTATCGGTTGTTTTATCAATATTTCTTGTTACAGTATCAACCGCTTTAACTACTTCATTCACATTATTAGAGGTTTGTTCTGTTGCAGCAGCGACTGTATTAATATTATCAGCTAACTGTTCAGCAGTATTGGCAAGACCTTGAACATTAGTGGATGATTCTTCTGCCCCTGAAGCAATGACATTAATATTTGTGTTTATTTCTTCGCTTGCAGCTGAAACATTCTCTACTTGTAAATCAAGATTTTATGCTTGATTACGCAATACTTCAGAATGTTTATTTAAATCTCTGGCTTGAGTAATCAGCTCAGAATTTATATTAACAATATTTTTAACAATATGGTGCAACTTCTCCATAAATAAGTTAAAAAATTCAGCTACTTGACCAAGCTCATCTTCAGATTCTACATTTATTCTTTTTCTTAAATCACCTTCACCTGCGGACAAATCCTTAAAAATTTCCACAAGTCTTTGAATTGGTTTAACAATAACCTTACTAACCAAGAAAATTGCTACAACAATAACTGCGATAATTAATAAATATAAAAGTAGTTGTATCCAAATCATTTTCATTGCATACTCTATAATCTGAGATTTATCAATCACCAACCCAAAACTCCAGAAGGTATTTGTTCGACCAATTTTAAAGGGAACGAAGACCTGAAAACTAGAATTTCTACTAGTATAAGAAATTTTTTCTACCATAAATTCTTTACCATCTCTTACACTTGCCTTCATAAACTCTTTATTTGGAGCATTATCAATATCCCCTAAAACTTGCCCTATGGCATCATTACTTGGGTGAGCTACAATTGAACCATTATTACTCATCATTAATGCATAACTATTCGGATATGGCTGTATTTTACCAACATTTTCTCTAAAATAATCCATTGATAAATCAACACCGGCAACACCATAAATCTGACCATTTTTACCAATAATCGGAACACTGAAACTTATAACCATTATATCTTTGCCGGCTATTTCATAAGTTATCGGCTCCATAATTACTTCATTTCTTTCTCTGACAGGACGATTATAATATTCACCTTGCTCGTCTTTCATTTCATAATCCATACATTCTTCTAGAACAACTCCATCACCTTTATTCCAATAAGGGGCAAATCG
>CAZJNG010000410.1:2498-2725 GCA_964547265.1 uncultured Candidatus Cloacimonadota bacterium
CCTCGAAATTCATTATCTCTGCCATCGACTGCATTAGGTTCCCAAACTGTCCAACATCCTAATATCATTGGATTTTTATCCAAAATATTTTTTAATATGTTAATAACCTCTTGACGACTTATGTTATTATCATCTCTTTTAGCTGAAAAAGTCTGTGCCAGAGTTCTTGCTATTGTTAAATTCTCTTCTAAACGAACCTGATTAACATGAGCATAACTAAAGGCTGT
>CAZJNG010000411.1:0-2695 GCA_964547265.1 uncultured Candidatus Cloacimonadota bacterium
CACTTCGTTCAGAATGACATGACCAGACGAGCCGTCTGGTTTCCAATTTGAAGATATTTTCTATTTCGGGACAGGCTCTTTCACGGTTGGGAACTTGCCTATTGTGAGGAACTTGAATAAGCTAAATTATTTACAAAAAGATACTAATAACTTCCTTGATACATGACATCTTAACTATGTCAAAATGCTTTTTAGAGGCGATAGTATCTTTACCTGACTTATTGTAGTTAGAAGATAGATAACATTTCTGATAACCTAATTTTATTGCTTCTTTTAATCTTTTATCGATTTGGTTGACATTTCTGATGTCTCCGTTTAAAGCTATTTCTCCAATAAAGATAGATTTCTCCGGTAAATCAACATTGCGAATGCTTGATAAAATAGCTGAAATAATCGCTAAATCAACAGAAGTATCAATAATTTTAAGACCACCTGTAAAGTTGATAAAGACATCAAATTCTTTCATATTAATACCAAGATGTTTATCAATTACAGCCAGTAGTAATGATAATCTTTTTTGGTCAAATCCTACTGAAACTCGTTGAGCATTTCCATAACTGGTCGGAGTAACTAAAGCCTGAACCTCTATTAGAAATGCTCTACTACCTTCAACAACACAGCTTATGGCTGTACCGGGGAAAGAATTACTATGCATAATAAACATCTCAGAAGGGTTTGAAACTTCTTTTAAACCTGAATCTGTCATTTCAAATAACCCTATCTCATTTGTAGAGCCAAAACGATTTTTTGTTGTCCTGAGTATCTTAAATTGATTACTTACTTCTCCTTCAAAATATAAAACAGTATCAACAATATGTTCTAAGATTTTAGGTCCTGCAACGAAACCTTCCTTATTTACATGTCCAATCATAAAGATTGGTATGTTAAGCTTTTTAGCTGATTGTGTGAAAAGGTTTGCACATTCTCTGATTTGGGTCACAGAACCCGGATAGTTGTCCAATGAAGGGATATATACGGACTGAATGGAATCTATTATAACTATACAGTAAGAATCCTGATTTTCCTCTTGAAATTGTTTTATTTTCTGCAATATAGATTCGGCATCATTTGTACAAAGCAATAATATATCATCTGACAGGATTTGATCTGAGTTCAGTTGAATTTCATTACTTTCATTAAACTGAACAGCTAGTCTTTTACTTCTGAGATATATTTGTTCTGCTGACTCTTCACCGCTTACATATAGAATTTTGAACTTCTTTTTCATATTATGGTTATGTACCAGTTTAAGTGCAATCTGCATCATAATTGTTGATTTACCAATACCGGGTTCACCCCCGATTAAGGCCACCATTCCACTGACTATTCCACCACCTAATACAGTATCAAACTCATTAATCCCTGTTTTTAATCTTGAATATTCTGCTACTTCAACTTTTGATAGAGGTACGGAATTAGTTTTATCATCTAGAAATGAAGATTTATCAGCTTTGCCTTTTTTTTTTGTTAATCTTGTTGTTTCAACAAAACTACTCCATGATTCACACACAGGACATTTACCTGCCCATACATTTGTTTCATATCCGCACTCTTTACAAAAATAACTTTGCATAATCAACTCTTTTCTTCATTTTTTCGTTAAAAAACAAAATAAAAAACTACTTATATTTTGTCATCATTTTTTTATAAACACTTTTAAACTATTTAACATTTGTAAACTTAAAATGCCTTTATTTATAAGCTTTATAACACATAAAAAAATACCAAAAAACATCAAAATATTTGTTGACAAAAATCCACTAAAAATAGAATGTCATATTAGATTTTGAATGAAAGACGATAATGATAATTGATAAATTAAGAGGAAAAAATGACGAAACAAAATTATGATTCAAGTAATATTAAAGTTCTAAAAGGGCTTGAAGCTGTTCGTAAACGTCCCAGTATGTATATTGGAGGTATTGGCGAACGAGGCTTACACCATTTAGTTTATGAAGTAGTTGATAATTCAATAGACGAAGCACTGGCAGGATATTGCGATAAAATTGATATCCGTATAACAGTAGACGGTTGTGTTATAGTAGAAGATAACGGTCGCGGAATCCCTGTTGACACTCACAAAGAAATGAATATGCCGGCTGTAACAGTTGTTTTGACAGTTTTACATGCAGGTGGTAAGTTTGATGACAAGACTTATAAAGTTTCAGGTGGTTTACATGGTGTTGGTGTTTCTGTTGTTAATGCCTTGTCTGAAGTATTTGAAGTTAGAGTTGCTCAAAAAGGTAAACTTTACAGACAGTTTTTTAATAAGGGAAAAATTGCTACTGAACTTGAAATCATTTCAGATACAGATAAAACCGGCACATGGATAAAATTCAAACCGGATACAGAAATTTTTGAGACAGTTGTTTTTAGTTTTGAATATTTATCAGTTAGATTGCGTGAACTTGCATTCCTTAATAAAGGAATAAATATATACCTCACAGACGAAAGAACTGCCAAACATCATAATTTCCATTACGAAGGAGGTATAAATTCATTTGTTGAATACCTTAATGAAGCAAAAAAACCTCTTTTTAAAGAACCCATTTATGTTTATGGAGAGAAACAGTCAGATACAGGTTCCGGAAGCTTAAATTTTGAAGTTTCAATTCAATATAACGAAGGTTATTCTGAAAATATTTACAGTTTTGCCAACAATATTAATACTATTGAAGGTGGTACCCATTTAAGC
>CAZJNG010000412.1:0-2690 GCA_964547265.1 uncultured Candidatus Cloacimonadota bacterium
TTTGACGGCGCGGAACAGCCGCTGTTTGGTTTGCCATGAATGTCATGTAAATACCGTGATTTTGAACATGATTGTTTTGGATACGAATTGGATATCCATCGTAAGCACCGTTCATGTAATCATACATTGAGAAACCTAAAGATGTTGGTTGAACATACCAGTTCCATGCCGGAGTTGCTGATAATGCAACTGCACTAATCAAAATGGCTAAGACTAATAATTTTTTCATTTTGCCTCCTTTGAAATTTATCACTTTATAGCCTAATCTAATTTTTTATTTATTGTTTTAATTGTCAACTGATTTTTTGAAAAAAAGCATTTTTTTTAACTTTTTTGATTTACAAACATGAATTTTTAACAATTATTTATGAAGCTGAAGATTAGTTTTGTGTAATTAACTTATTGACGGTATGAAGAAAAACGGAGCAGGAGGGGAAGCCTGCTCCGTAGCTTGGGAGCTTTGAGGAGTTGTTATGTTATTTGGAGTTATGCTGTGTAAATTGCTTTAAATGGGCATGAAGCTATACATGCACCGCATTTGATACATTTATCTTGTAAGATTTCATGAGCTTGTTTAACTGAGCCAATAATAGCACCATTTGGACAGACTCTGACACACTTAGTACAACCTTTGCATTTTTCTGCATCGATTAAGAATGTTCTGAGTGATTCACATTCTCCAGCAGGACATTTTTTTTCTACTATATGAGCGATGTATTCATCTCTAAAATATCTGATTGTGGAAAGAATTGGATTAGGTGCAGTTTTCCCGAGACCACACAGGGATGCGTTTTTAACAACTAAGCCTAATTCTTCAAGAGTTGTTAAGTCTTCCATCGAGCCGTTGCCTTGTGTGATTTTTTCCATTAGTTCAAGCATTTGTTTAGTTCCGACACGACAAGGAATACATTTACCACAAGATTCATCCTGAGTAAAGTGCATGAAGAAACGGGATATTTCTACCATACAGGTTTTATCGTCAAGAACAACGAGTCCACCGGATCCGACCATAGCACCTGCAGCTTGTAAAGAGTCGAAGTCCATAGGCATATCAAGGTGTTCTTCTGTTAAGCAACCGCCTGATGGTCCGCCTATTTGAGCAGCTTTAAACTTGCCACCATCTTTAATACCTCCGCCGATGTCAAAAATGATTTCTCTTAAAGTGATACCCATTGGAACTTCTACAAGTCCTGTATTTTTTATTTTACCTGTTAAGGCGAATATTTTAGTTCCTCTGCTATTTTCTGTTCCTACTGATGCGTACCATTCCCATCCGTTTTTTAAGATTAAAGGAACAGAGGCATAAGTTTCGACATTATTAATGTTGGTAGGTTTATCAAAGAGACCTCTTTCAGCAGGGAAAGGTGGTTTCGGAGTAGGCATACCTCTTTTACCCTCAATGGATGCAATTAAAGCACTTTCTTCACCGCATACAAAGGCACCTGCACCTTGAGCTATTTTCATTGTGAAGTTAAAGTTTGAGCCCATTATATTCTTACCTAAGAGACCTACTTTTTCAGCTTGTTCGATCGCTAATTTATATCTGGCAATTGCTAATGGATATTCTGCACGGACATATACATACCCTTCTTCAGCACCAACTGCGTAAGCTGCGAGAGCCATACCTTCGATAACTTTATGAGGGTCACCTTCGAGAATAGACCTGTCCATGAATGCTCCCGGGTCTCCTTCGTCAGCATTACAAACAACATATTTTATAGGTTCTTTTTGTTGAGCAGTCAGTCTCCATTTAATACCTGTTAAGAATCCACCGCCACCGCGTCCGCGAAGTCCTGATTTTGTAACTTCATCAACAACTTCCGCAGGAGTCATTTTAAATAATGCTCTTTTTAAACCTTGATATGAACCTGCAGCAATAGCATCATTAATATTTTCAGCATCAATAACACCTGATTCTGCAAGAACTCTACGGGTTTGTTTTTTGTAGAAATTCATTTCTTCAGCAACAGCATTTCCTTCAAAGACGAGTTCGTCAATAATTTCATTTTTAAGGATAGTTTTTTCAATGATGTCTTCAACATGGTCTGGAGTAACTCTAACATAAAAATAGTGCTGAGGAAAGATTTCTACAATAGGTCCCATTTCACAAAAGCCTCTACAACCTGTTTCGATGATATGGATATCGTTTTCCATACCTTTAGCCTTAATTACTTCGTCAAACTTTTGTTTAAGGGAAATTTCACCTGAAGCTTGACAACCTGTACCTTTACAGAGAGCGATTTGAGCTTTATAGATGTTTGTTTTCTTTGTGTAGATGCCTGTTAAATCGTCGGCAATTTTCTTTTTTTCATCAGTAATTTCTTGTAAACCAAGCATATATCGGCAATATTCTAAACAAGGTTTGCCTACATTTTGATACATTTCTTTATCTAAGTTTTGAATTATACTATTCATTTGAATCCTCCTCTTTAATTTCATTGATGACTTTCATCATTTTATCAGGATTGATATGACCATAGACATGACCGTCAACTATTACTGCCGGAGCCATAGCACAAGCTCCAATGCAGGCAACAGATTCCAGAGTTAAAAATTTATCATCAGTTGTGTTTTTTTCAGCAGTTAGCTTAAAATCTTTTCTAATTCTTGTAATTATATCTTTTGCGCCTCTTACATGGCAGGCTGTTCCGTCACAAACTTGTACGATATGTTTTCCTTTAGGCTCGGTT
>CAZJNG010000413.1:0-2668 GCA_964547265.1 uncultured Candidatus Cloacimonadota bacterium
CTGCTTATGTTTTAATGGAAGACGGAGTGAATATTGAAGAGTTTACTAAAAAGATTGAAAATATTATTGCTGAATATCAAGCTAATAACATTTTGCAAGTTAGATTACAATCTTTAACCCGTGAGTCTCTATATGATACACTGGAAAGACCAAGTAGATTGATATATATTATTATAGAATTAAGTATAGCTCTTTTTATTTTGTTATTAGCTGTGATTAACTTTGTAAACTTGACCACTGCTCGTTCGGCTAAAAGATCAAAGGAAATTGGAATCAGAAAAGTTATTGGAGCATCAAAGAGGCATTTGATATATCAGTTTTTATCAGAATCTGTATTTCTTGCATTTATTGCTTTATTTATTGCCTTGATTTTAGTTGAATTATTTAATCCGATATATTCTGACTTATTGCAAAAATCTTTTAGTTTAAGTATTTTCAATCTATACAATGTTGGAATAATTCTAATCTTTACTGTTTTTGTCGGTCTGTTGGCAGGTGTTTATCCTGCGGTTTATTTATCAAATATTAAGATAATTAATGTTTTAAAAAATACTCCATTGACAAACGCAAAGAGTAAGTTCAGAGCAATATTGGTAGTGGCTCAATTTTTTATTTCAATTACATTAATTATTTGTACTTTAACGGTTTATTCTCAGTTTAAGTTTCTCATGAATAAGCCTTTGGGTTATAATCAGAGTAATATTTTAAATCTGAGAAATAACAGCCAACTTGAAGATAATTATGATGAGTTTCGAGAGGAACTTCTAAAAAACTCCAATATTTTTAATATTGCTCAATCTAGTGGTAATCCGGCTTATATAGGTAATGTTAACCCTCCAAAATGGGATGGAAAACAAGACGATTCATGGATATTATTTAATTTTGTTAATGTAGATAAAGAATTTTTGAATGTCTTTGGTTTAGAGCTTATTAATGGCAGGAATTTCGACAAGGAATTTAAAGGCAAAGGCGATGCACAATACATTCTCAATGAAAAAGCCCTTAATGTAATGGGTTTCGATCCTTATGATAAGAGTATTATTGGTAAGAAATTTACCATGTGGGATGAATCAGTTGCAGGTGAGATAATCGGAGTCGTCAAAGACTTTCATTTCCAACCTCTTTCTAACGAGATGAATCCTTTAATGATATCAAACATAACTTATTGGGGTGCTTCATATTATTTTATCAGAATTAACTCTGTGAATGTTATAGATACTGTTGATTATATAAAGCAAATATATAAAAAATTTAGTCCTGATTATCCAATAAATTATAGCTTTATTGATGAAAATATAGCTCAATATTATCAATCTGTTAAAAATACTGCAAAATCAGTATTATATGCCTCATGGATTGCTATCTTTATCTCATTATTGGGTTTAACAGGTTTGACTATGTTTATGATTGAGTTACGAACTAAGGAGATAGGTATTCGTAAGGTAATGGGGGCTTCTGCAAATAAAATTGTGATGCTTTTGGTAAGTGATTTTTTGAAATATATACTAATAGCCAATATTCTTGCATGGCCAACTGCATGGTATTTCATGAATAGATATTTAAGTGATTTTGCCTATAAAGTAAATCAGAATATCTTAATATATCTCTTATCCGCATGTCTTGCTATAGCGTTATCCTTGCTTGTAGTCTCTGCTTTGTCCTTTAAAATTGCTCATGAAAAACCATCAAATTCATTGAAGTATGAATAAAAATATTGACAAGATACGATTAAAATGTAATATTTTATAAGGAGTGTGATATGATAGAGTTAAATAAGATTACTAAGACATATAAAACTAACCAGATTATGACTACAGCAGTCAATGAGGTTTCATTGAAAATAGAAAAAGGTGAGTTTGTCTCGATAATGGGACCTTCAGGCAGTGGAAAATCCAGTTTGCTGAATATAATAGGCTTGCTCGATTTTGCCGATAAAGGAGAATACAAACTCTTCAATCAATATATATATGAAATGAAAAATTCTTGTATTGATAATATTAGAAAAAATAATATAAGCTTTGTCTTTCAACAGTTTAATTTGATAAACGAACTAAATACATTTCAAAATATCGAACTGCCTCTGAACTACTTTGGGCTAAAAAAAAATGAAAAGAAAAAACGAATTCTAACTGTTATGGAAGAATTAAATCTTACTGATTTACAGAACAAATATCCTCATGAACTGTCGGGCGGTCAACAACAAAGAATAGCTGTAGCCAGAGCCTTAGTTACCAGACCACAAATTCTGCTTGCAGATGAACCTACAGGTAATCTTGACTCAAAAAATGGAGAAACTGTCATTAATATGCTTAAAAATATTATCCAAGAAGGAACAACTGTTGTAATGACTACCCATAATATCTCTTTTGCTAAAGAAGGAACTAGAATAATTAATCTATTTGACGGAGAGATTGTGTCAGATGATTTCTTTAGAAAAGTTTATTTAAATAAAAGTTATAGCTTGTTTTAATGATTTACTATAAAGATCCCCATCTAAGCCTGTGTAAGAATGCTTAAAATCTTAGTCAGATTTTTCAGAGGCTGTCTCAAAATAGAAAAAATCTTCAAATTGGTAACCGGACGGCTCGTCAGGGCGTATCAAAAGATGGAACCCTGACGCCTCGTCAGGGCGGATCAATAGATGCTAACCTGGCTACTCTTCTGGTGG
>CAZJNG010000414.1:0-2663 GCA_964547265.1 uncultured Candidatus Cloacimonadota bacterium
AAATTTTAGAAAAGGTTCCTAAATTGATTACATGTCCTGTATTATCAAGAGAATAGATAGTAGGTTCATGTTCACCTTCGTATCTTAATTCTCTGTAAGGACTGTCTTCAAGAATCAAGACATCATGTTTTTTTGCTAAAGCCAAAATATCTAGTCTTCTCTGTTTTGACATTGTAATTCCTGCAGGATTTTGAAAATCAGGTATTGTATATATAAATTTTGGTTTAATATTGTTTTGTTTTAGTTCTTCAAGAGTTTTTTCAAGTTCAATTACAGACAAACCCTCATCATCAAGTGGAACTCCAGCCATTTTTGCACCATAGCTGTTAAAAGCACTTAATCCACCTAGATACGAAGGTAAACCGCAAATCACAGTATCACCTCTATTAATAAATACTTTAGATACTAAATCTAAAGCTTGTTGAGAAGCTGTAACAATCACAATATTGTCAATATCAATATCAAAACCTTCTTTTTGATACATTTCAAGAAGTAATTTTCTTAAAAGCATATCACCTTCGGTTGCTCCATATTGAAGGGCTAAAGTTGCTTCCTTTTCCATCATTTCAGCTATAACAGTTTTGAGTTCTTCTACAGGAAATGACTGAGGAGATGGTAAACCTCCTGCAAATGAGATTATTTCAGGATTCTGGGTAAGTTTCAATAATTCGCGAATAGCAGAACGCTTCATACCGAGAATATTCTCTGAAAAAATTCCTTGTAAATTGCTAATCATGACATCCTCCATTTTTCTTTTATTGTTATTTTGTGTTTTAATATAATTTAATAACGAACTTTTGTCAAGCTGGAGTTGAATATTTTTTTCAATTTTCTTATCAATGAAAACATCTATATGGTATAAATTATTTTCTTCATCATATTTAAGTTCTTGAATATCAGCATTTTTATGTAAAAATGAAACAAGATTTTGCATTTCATGGGGTATAATATATTTCTTAAAAATTCGTCTTTTCTTAAGATAATAATTGATTATATCTTTTAAATTATCAAGATTTTCACCTGTTTTTGCCGACAAAAAGATACAATTTTTATACATATTTGACAAATGTTTCTTTTGAAATTTATTGTGTAAACTGGTAAAAGTATCACATTTGTTAAAAACTATCAGTATATCTTTATCATAAGCATTAATTTCTTTTAAAACATTGTTTACAGTTTCAATAAAATCTTCTCTTTTGGGATCGTTTATATCAACAACATGCAATAATAAATCAGCTTCTCTTACCTCAAACAAAGTAGAGTAGAATGATTGTATGAGTGAAGTAGGTAAGTTTTCTATAAATCCGATTGTATCTGTTAGGAAAATCTTATTTCCATTTAAGCTAAAATATCTCGTAGTCGAATCAAGAGTAGCAAATAACTTATCGGCAGTATAAATTTTTTCTTTGGTTAAAGCGTTAAAAAGAGTAGATTTACCGGCATTGGTATAACCAACTAAGCATACTGATATTGTTGAATCTGCATTATCAAAACTACTTCTGTTTTTTCTTTTAATTTCTGTAGTTTTTTTTATATCTTCAAGTTTATTTTTTAACAAAGAAATTCTTTTCCGGACAGCTCGTCTGTCAATTTCTATTTGCTTTTCTCCCGGACCTCTAATTCCAATACCACCAACAATTCTTGAGAAATGTTGCCATAAATTTCTCAGTTTTGAATAACTGTATTCCAGCTGTGCTAATTCAACTTGAAGTTTCGACTCGTTTGTCTTTGCGTGTTTAGCAAAGATATCTAAAATCAGCTCTGTTCTATCAACAATATTACATTTTGTTCTTTTTGCAATATTTCTTGCCTGTGAAGAATTTAGATTATCATTAAAAATCAGTGTAGTAACATTGCTTTCTTTTATACAAGAAATGATTTCTGCTAATTTTCCACTACCGATCCAAGTTGCAGAATCAGGCTTATCTAAGGCTTGAATAAATGTATTAACAACAATTATATCAGCGGTTTCAGAAAGTCTTTTGAGTTCTTCCATACTTAACTCATAAGAATCTCTACTTATACATTTTGAGTGGATTCCTATAAGAAAAGCATTTTCTTTAGGTATCTTTGTTGAATGACTCTTTATTTCAGCCATCAAACCTCATTAAAAACCTGATAAAGAATAATCAAAAAGAAATATCATAAGAATTATGACTCGTAAACCCTGACTTTTCTTTGCTTTTTTCTCCAGTTTATAAAAGCTTCTTTAATTTGTAAAAGAAATAATGTCTTTTGATCTTCATTTTCAAAACCTATTATATCCAAATTATGCACTTTTCCGTCTTTAGCTTTAAATGTTTTTTGTGGAAGTTCTATTTCATAATTACCATCTTTGTTTAATATTGTTACTTCATTAATAAAAAACCCCTCGTTTGTATTGATTGTAGCTCTCGCTTCAACTATGCCATAATTAACATCGCGAAATTTGATTTCCATAACTTTTCCTTTCAAATCATCATTCAGTATCAAAAAAATATATTTTAGATAAAATGGCAAGTGTTTTTTTTTAAATTTATAATTTCATTATTATCAAGTCTATTATCAATTACTTTTTATAGAGATATTGAATGATTTAATACGATACTGAACTCAATAAACATATTGCTTGATAAACTTCATTTAAACTTTTCTATAATTATTTTCTAATAATTAGTAGATAT
>CAZJNG010000415.1:0-2656 GCA_964547265.1 uncultured Candidatus Cloacimonadota bacterium
TCTTATTCTCCTTATGTACAAAAACTTTATACTCGTAATAATGATCCTGTTGTAAATGATTTAACTACAAGACAATATCATCAAAGTACCTCAACGAAAGAAATAATAAATAAACCAGATATGATTGAGTTTAGTAATTAATTATTAAATAGCTTAAATATTGGCAAAGTGTTTGTGAAACAACGCTTTGCCTTTTGTTTTAAGCTTAAAGATTGATTATATTACATACACGAAATATTCAAGTGACCTCCAAGATGGTTTTTCCCTCTTGGAGGTCACTTGAATATTACTTAAATATCTGTTTGATAATTAAGGAGTTATTCTTTTTTGTATTTTTTGAATCAGAGATACTAACTGTGTAGTTCTTTCTGTTTTGAAGTGGAACCGGCATGGCTCGTTCAGGCAAAAACTCTTTTCTTACGCGAAGACGCGAAGATTTTTCGACACGGGTTTATCGGTTTACACGGATTTTATTTAGGGAGTTTCAGATGGGACTGACCTGCGTTTTTGTCCTCTGTGGTTGAAATATTGTTTTCGTGTGGTATTGGTGCTTTTCGTGGCTAAATAGGTTTATTTTTAACGCAGATTGTATTCAGGGAATTTCTTTCCGAATCAAAGAAAGTCCCTGTTTTGTGAGGAACTCCCTTTTTGATTCTTTCTATGTGATTAAATCATTTCTATATCCTAAAAATCCGCGGAATCTGCGTTCCTGTTTACTGCCATCCAATTCTTGGTCGAGATAAGATCTTCGCATCTTCGCGTGAGTCAGAAAAACATTATTCATTCTGCGAAGCAGTTTTCCCACAATTTAAAATTTAAAATTCATAATTAATTTTCCGCTGTTTTCAACTCACACTCGATCCGCTTCGTTGCCAGTCAAGATTCACTTTTTAATAATGGTTATAAAATTCTGCATATATCTGAACAACTCTCAGGATGTGATTATCTTTTAAAACAATCATTTGATTGAGTAATGTTTGAAATAAATTTTAGTTTGTATTCTTAAAACTATTTTTAAATAATAAATAAAAAAAGCTTGACAAACAACAGTCATTATTTGATATTAGGCACAAATTAGAAATGTATGGAGGTGACTGTAATTTGATAAATAAGATTGATAAATTGTACATATTTTTTTGGAAAGATTCTCTGTGTTGACAATCAGATTGCAATTAATCTCTAAAACGATTATGGTAAGAGAACAACGAAGCAGGTTCTTTATATGAATATAACTGATTCATTCTTGGCTAAATTTGAAAGGTTTGGAGTTCAAAACAATTATCTTTACAATAATAGTAGAGTTTTAATTGGTTTTTCAGGTGGTCCTGATTCTTTAGCTATGACTCATGCTTTTCAGAAGTTAAAAAAGAAGTATTCATTATTTTTAGCTTGTGCTCATATAAATTATCATCTTAGAGATGCTGACTCTAATGCAGATGAGAAATTTGTTAAAGAGTATTGTTATGAGAATAATATTCCTCTTTATCTGCTTGATGTTAATATAACTGAAAAAGACGGAGTACAACAACAAGCCAGAGAAATGAGATTAGATTTTTTTAAAAAACTTAAGAAAATGTATAAATTAAATTTTATAGCTTTAGGTCATCATGCTCAAGATCAGTCAGAAACAGTAATACATCGATTTATCAGAGGTGCCGGATTTACAGGCTTGAGAGGGATTGTCGCTGTTAATAATAACATTATACATCCAATATTAATATTTTCAAAGGATGAAATAGCTGAATATTTAAAAGTTAACAATATTCAAGCTCAAGTAGATTATACTAATTTTACAAATAAATACACAAGAAATAAAATTCGTAATGAATTACTTCCTTATTTAAAAAGAGAGTTTAATCCTAATATTGAAAGTCGTCTGTTAGAATATTCCGTTTTATTTGATTTGTCGGAGAATTATTTTAAACATCAAGCAAAAAAAGAGTTTAAAAGAGCTTTAATTCTTAAAAATGCAAGCGATATTATTTTAGATATCAATATCTTAAAATCAAGTTTTGATATTTTGAAGTTTTATGTATTTAAAGAAGCTTGGACAATACTAACCGGGAACGACAAAGATTTTTATTCGATACACTACAATGATATTATTTTTTTACTAAATTCAACAGGTGGATATAAAGAGTTATCTTTACCTGATAACATTATCGTAATGAAAGATTATCAATATTTAATTTTTAGAAATCAAGAGACATATCAATCTCCAATCAAAGAAGAAACTAGAGAATTGACCGGAATCAGGAATATTTTTACTTTTAATGACAGAAGATTTACCATGCAAAAACTAAAGCAACTTCCTGAAGAAGGTCTTAATTTAGGCTTTGAACAAGTGATTTTGGATTTTGATAAGATTGTTTTTCCAATAACTCTTCGTTACAAAAATGATGGAGACAAGTTTATTCCTTTAGGGATGAGTGGATTTAAAAAATTAAAGAATTTTTTTATTGATGAAAAGATTCCAAAAATAGAAAGAGAGTTTATAGTGATTTTTACTGATAGTGAAAAGATTTTATGGATTAGCGGGTACAGACTAGATCAAAGAGTAGCAGTATCAGAAGAAACAAAGAACTTTCTAGTTATAAAGTTAGAAGATTTAGGCGATTTTAAAAATCGTTCAGCAGAAAGAAAGATAAAAAAAAGA
>CAZJNG010000416.1:0-2644 GCA_964547265.1 uncultured Candidatus Cloacimonadota bacterium
AAATGAGCTTGTAAAAAAATATCTGAAAGGCTCAGAAGAAAGACTTAAACTCGAAGCAGAGTTAAATCGACAACTTAATCAAGAAGTAGAAATACCTCTAATCATCGGAGGAAAAGAGATTTTTACTTCAAACCGTAAACCTGTAGTATGCCCTCATGATCACAAAAAAGTATTAGGTTACTATTGTGAAGCAGGAGAAGATGAAATCAAACTAGCTATTGATGAGGCTTTAAAAGCTAGAAGAACATGGAACAGTATTGAATGGGAGCATAGAGCTGCAATCTATTTAAAAGCAGCAGATTTAATAACAAAAAAATACACCTACATCTTAAATGCGGCTACTATGTTAAATCAATCAAAAAACATTCAACAAGCTGAGATTGATGCTACTTGTGAAACTGCTGATTTCTTTCGATTTAATAGTTATTTTATGCAAAAAATCTACTGTAATCAACCTCAATCAACAAATTCTGAGTGGAATAGAGTTGAATATAAGCCATTAGATGGTTTTGTTTTAGCTATTTCACCTTTTAATTTTACTGCCATTGCTGCAAACCTCGTAAGTTCACCTGCTATAATGGGTAATGTTTGTTTATGGAAACCGGCTTCAACCTCTATTTTATCAAATTATTATTTAATGAAACTCTATGAAGACGCAGGTATGCCTGCAGGAGTGATTAACTTTATTCCATGCAAAGGAAGTTTATTATCTTCTATAGTTTTGAAACATAAAGATTTTTCAGGTTTACATTTCACAGGTTCTACCGGTGTATTCAATACTCTATGGAAAAATGTAGCTAATAATTTAGCAGATTACAAAAACTATCCAAGAATGGTTGGAGAAACAGGTGGTAAGGATTATATCTTTGCTCATGAAAGTGCAAATATTGAGGATTTAGTAACGGCTCTCGTGAAGGGTTCATTTGAATATCAAGGACAAAAATGTTCAGCATCCTCAAGAGCTTATATCCCTCAGAGCATTTGGAATCAGGTTAAAGAATTATTGATTAAAGAGTGTTCTGACATTAAGATGGGCTCAGTGCTTGATCATCACAATTTTGTAAATGCAGTGATTGATGAAAAGAGTTTTGATAATGTTTCTGAATATATCGAATATGCAAAAACATCTCCGGATGCAGAGATAATACTCGGAGGTAAGGTAGATAAATCACAGGGATATTTCGTTGAGCCTACAGTAATACTAACTTCAAATCCAAACTTTAAGACAATGCACGAAGAAATTTTTGCTCCCGTTTTAACGATTTATATTTATCCAAATGAAAAAATTGAAGAAACATTAGATTTAGTTGATAAGACTTCTCCATATGCACTTACCGGAGCGATTTTTGCTAAAGAACGCACAGTGATTAATTATCTTACAGACAAGCTTGTTAATACTGCAGGAAATTTCTATATTAACGACAAGCCTACCGGTGCAGTAGTAGGTCAACAACCTTTCGGAGGCAGTAGAGCATCCGGTACTAACGACAAAGCCGGTAGCAATCTCAATCTTTTACGATGGACAAGTCCTCGAACAGTTAAAGAATCTTTTTCTATTGACAAGCACTGAAGCTATCAATATATGCGAGAAGAAGATGAATAATATTAATTAATATACTAAAAAGCCTCGGGTGTACCGAGGCTTTATTTAGTTTAGCAATTAATTAAATTAAGCTTTCAAGATATTTTTTATCTGCAATAAATGGAATTGTTATCTGACCTTCACCTTTATGTTTTTCATTCCATTCAATAGTTCTGTCCACAGCATTGTCGTTACGAGCCCAGCTTCTGCGTGAAACTCCGCCCATAACATCCCAAGAAAGAGCTGATTTTACAACATCATCCATTCTCTTTGAGCCGTCAAGCACGATGCCGTTACCGCCATTAACTGACCTACCGATACCTACACCTCCGCCATTTGATAAAACCACCATAGTCATACCTCGTGCAACATTTCCTGCAAAACACTGAGTAGCCATATCAGCCATAACATTACTTCCATCATAGATATTTGAGGTTTCTCTAAATGGTGAATCCGTACCTGAAACATCGTGATGATCACGACCAAGCATAACCGGTCCGATTTCACCTTGTCTGATCATTTCGTTAAATTTTAAAGCAATTCTAACCCTGCCTTCTTCGTCAGCATAAAGAATTCTGGCTTTTGTACCAACAACAAGTTGATTTTTTTCTGCATCAGCTATCCATTGGTAATTGTCTCTGTCTTGAGGGCAACGAGTAGGGTCAATACAGTGCATTGCTGCCATATCTGTTTTCTTTAAGTCTTCATCTTTTCTGCTCAAGCATACCCATCTGAAAGGTCCGTATCCGTTATCAAAACAAATAGGTCCCATTATATCTTCAACATAAGATGGCCAAATAAAGCCATTGTTTGTATCATTTCCATTTTTAGCAATAGTTTTTTCTCCGGCATCAAAGATAGACGCCATAAAACTATTCCCATAATCCCAGAAATAAGAGCCTTTTTGAGTAAGATTTTTAATGATATGATAGTGTTTAATTAAAGATTCATCAACAAGTTGTTTGAATTTTTCAGGATTTTCTTTGATAAGTTTTCTGCCTTCATCAAAACTAATTCCTGCCGGAGTATATCCTCCTTCATAAACAGCGTGACATGAAGTTT
>CAZJNG010000417.1:0-2641 GCA_964547265.1 uncultured Candidatus Cloacimonadota bacterium
CGAACAGCGGGCACCTCACCCTGGCCGAATGGGAACGGAAGGGGCTGGTGTCGGCGGTCGTCACCCAGAACGTGGACGGGCTCCACCAGGCAGCAGGCTCGAAAACCGTGCACGAGCTTCACGGAACGCTCAGGAAGGTCAGGTGCCAGTCCTGCGGAAGAGAGTTCCCCGCGGAACGGTTTTCCTCTGAAACAACCTGCGCCCAATGCGGCGGGAAACTGCGCCCCGCGGTGGTGCTCTTCGGAGAGATGCTCCCCGAGAAAACCCTCGATGAAGCCATGGAGCTCGCCGCCTCCTGTTCGCTTTTTCTCGTCCTCGGCTCGTCCCTCGCAGTCTCCCCCGCCAACATTCTTCCCGAAAGGGCAAAACGGCACGGCGCAGGGCTCTTCATCGTCAACAACACCCCCACCCATCTCGATTTCACCGCCGACGGCGTCATCCGGGATTCCATCGGCCATGTTCTCTCCGTCGCGGATGAAATTCTACAAAAAAAGTAATTTTTAACACTTTATACCCTTTTTTAATTCCATAATTCGACAAATACCACAATTGACTTTTCTGACAATGCCAGAGAAAATATGTATTAGAAAAAAATCAAATGTTTTTGCGCCCGCTTTTTTCTCAATAAGGCTGCGATGTGTTTCCATCGGATGGATCAATGCCAAGGGCCGGCTTTCGTGATCCGCCGCATTTTCCCGAAGGGCAGAGCCTTTTGCGGGCAGTTGTCAGGAGCGTCGCAATCTACCCCGGAAAGGAGGTGTGATGAGGTATTCCTGTTCCTGAACTGAGATTTTCCATCGAGAGTACGCACCGCCGTTTTTCAACCAGTAGATCAAGGAGGGAAGAGCATGTTCAGAAAGCTTGGTCAGTCAATGGCAGCATGGTCCTTCAAGTACATCCCCGACCCCAGCATCTTCGCGGTTCTTCTGACGTTCATCGCCTTCGGCCTCGGCATGGCCCTCACTCCCAGCGGTCCCATGGATATGGTCCTCCACTGGTACAAAGGCTTCTGGGAACTCCTCACCTTCAGTATGCAGATGGCCCTTATGGTCATCACCGCTTCAACGGTGGCAAACGCCCCGGCGATCAAGAAGTCCATCTCTGCACTCGCTTCAATTCCGAAAAACAGCAAGCAGGCTGTATACTTCGTTGCCCTGATCTCAGTGGCGGTCTCCATCGTCCACTGGGGGCTCAGCCTCGTTCTCGGCGCCCTTCTCGCCAGGGAAGTCGGAAAATCCCTGAAGAAAAGGAACATGGCCTTTGAATACGGCCTCATCGGCGCCGCCGCCTACCTTGGGCAGATGACCTGGCACGGCGGCATGTCGGCGTCCGTCGGCCTTCTCATCGCCACTCCCGGTCACTTCCTCGAGAAGCAGATCGGCATCATCCCCATCGCGGATTACATGCTGAACCCCATGAACATCGCCGTCACCATCGGCGTTCTGGTCTTCCCGCCCATCTTCGCGTGGATGATCCACCCGAAGGACGACGAGATCAAGCTCCTCGAGCCAGACGTGGCGGAATACCTTGACCGGACCGACGAGGGGGCTCACAGGGGCCGTTCCGTTGTCACCGTGGGCGACAGGATGAACAACAGCAGGATCATCGCCCTGCTTCTCGCAGTCCTCGGTTTCACCTACATCTATCACCACTTCTCCACCAAGGGCTTCAGCCTCGACCTGAACATCGTGAACGCCATCTTCTTCTTTGCCGGCATCGCCCTTCACGGCACCATGGCCGATTACGTCCAGGCGGTGAAGGACGCCACACCGGGCGTGAGCGGCGTCATCTTCCAGTTCCCCCTCTACGCGGGCATCATGGGCATGGTCCGCTACTCGGGACTGGTGGACGTGTTCTCGGCAGCCATTGTCTCCATCAGCACGCTGAACACCTTCTACCTCTGGACCTTCATCAGCTCCAGCATCGTCAACCTCTTCGTCCCCAGCGGCGGCGGCCAGTGGGCCGTCCAGGGACCCGTCGCAATGAAATCGGCTGAGATGATGGGCGCCAGCTACATAAAGTCCGCCCTGGCCGTGGCCTACGGCAATACCTGGACGAACATGCTGCAGCCCTTCTGGGCCATAGCGCTCCTCGGCATCACGGGACTGAAGGCACGGGACGTGATCGGCTACGCCACAGCCGTGATGATCCTGAGCTTCCTTGTTTTCGCCCTTCCACTCCTGTTCCTTCCGGTGTAGGATAGGCAACAGAGCAAGCAGCCTCGCCGGAATATACTGAACGAAAGGAAGTGGAACGATTGTCCGAAAAGGGTTTTCGCCTGGAAGAAGCGACCGTGCGGCAGATTCACGAGGCCATGAAGCGCGGTGAGACATCCTGCAGGGCCATCACGGAAGAGTATATCCGCCGCATTGAAGCCTATGACAGGAAAGGGCCTTCGCTGAAAGCAGTCATCCTGGTCAACCCGAACGCGGTGAAGGAGGCCGAGCAGCACGACCGAACCATCAGGGAGAAAGGGCCCGTCGGTCCCCTCCACGGCATCCCGGTCCTGCTCAAGGACAACGTCGAGACCGGGGATATGGTCACCACCAGCGGTTCGCTTTCGCTGAAAGACTACCTGCCAGACGATGACGCCTTCCTGACGAAGCGCCTCAAGGCGGCGGGGGCGATCATTCTCGCAAAG
>CAZJNG010000418.1:0-2639 GCA_964547265.1 uncultured Candidatus Cloacimonadota bacterium
GAGGGTGAATATTATTTAATTGCAACATACAATAATACTCAAGTTTTTTTCCCGGGAGTTGTTGATTATGTAAATGCACAGACGATATATGTTGGAAATCAAAATGTAGAAAATATAACTTTCTCAATTCCTTCATTTAACTTTTATACAATTTCAGGAATAGTCACATGTAGTATAACAAATCAACCAATACAGAATACTCCTGTCCGAGCAAAATCACCTTATTCTGAATACCCAAATAAATCTACACTCACTGATGTAAACGGTTATTACTCAATGATACTTCCTCAGAATGAATATATTGTCATTAGTGGTTATTCTCAACCAAACTATTTGATACAATTCTATAATCAGGTTATTGACCCTCTTAGTTCAGTAATCATCAATCTTGACAGTAATACTTCTGACATTAATTTTAATCTAAGTCCTATGCCAACAAACAATAATCATTTCGTATCAGGAAGAGTTACAATCGAAGGAGAGTTTCCAGATACGGGTATTATGGTAATTGCAGTTTCAAGTGATGAAGACTGGGATATAACTACAACAACAAATATTTATGGAGATTATACTTTACCAATATCAAATCCGGGCAATTATTATATTTATGCAATTGAATCTTCTATTCCTCCAACTTATTATCCGAATGTTCACTACTGGGAAATAGCTGATCTAGTTTCTGTAAATGGTCATATTCATGGCATTAATATGAATCTTGAAAATGTTTTAAACAATGGAATAAACGGGCAAAATACTATATCAGGAACAGTTACGACAGCTGATGAAAACGATATTATCAGTGATGTAAGTATCATAGTAAAAAACTCAAACGAACAAATAATAGGATTTACTAAAACAAACGAATATGGACAGTATGTAATTAATAATTTACCGGATGATGAAATGGAAATTATTGTGACAAAATTTAGATATTATTCAATTTTAGATAATATATACCTGAGTAGAAATAACATAATTGATTATACATTAACTCCATACTTAACCAATAATAATGATGAATCAATTCCTAATATTTTGCCTTTAAAGCTTAGTAATTACCCGAATCCTTTTAATCCAAACACTACTATATCTTTTTCACTTCAAGAAAAAGAACAAGTAACTTTAGATATTTATAATATTAAGGGTCAAAAAGTTAGAACTCTTATTAAAAATGAAACATTAAGCGGAAATCAAAATATCGTATGGAATGGTAAAGATAATAATGGAAATGAATTAAGTTCCGGTATCTATTTCAGTCGAATTAAAACAAAATCATCTTCAGCTGTCGGGAAAATGATTTTAATAAAGTAAATGATAAAAATCAAACAATAAACAATGAAGCATAGACAAATGTCTGTGCTTCATTATAGTATGACTAAAATACAGAAAGACATTATAAAAATACTAAATTAATTCCTTGACACTATGGCATATCTATCAAACAATGAAAAAAAAAGAAATAAAGGCTTTATTAATTATTATTATGAATAATTTAAAATTTATTAAAGAAAATGATGAAAATAGACTGTCAATTATAGAAAATAAACTTTTAAGAATTGAATTCAAAAAAAAATCTTTAGTGAGAGTCAGGCAAGAATTTCTCTTTTTTAAAACAACAGAATATTTGTATATCCCTAAAGTTTATGAGTATGGAAATAATGAATATCCATATATAATTATGGACTTTATTGATGGAGTCAGGCTTGAAGACTCTATGTTAGATGATAGACAGATTGACTTGATATTTTATTATATATCTTCAACTCTTTTACATATTCATTCTTGTGGAATTTGCTTGAATAATATAAATCCTAGAAGTTTTATTTTAAAGGATAATATCCCATACTTAGTTGATTATTCAGAAACAAGTTTAAACTTGAATAATTACAATGATAATAATTATAATCCGGCATTTATTAGTTCCGAGAAGTTTTTAAGAAACAGCAATCACTTTGCTTCGGACATCTTTTCTTTAGGTCTATTATATTTGTTTTGTAAAAAAAGAAGATCAATTTTAGATGATTATGATTCTGATTCTTACCAAAGTTTATTATCTAATGAAGAGTTATTATCAAAAACTGTAAAAAGGGTAACGAATGATGAGTTTATTCAAAAAATGCTTAGTGTAAATACTCTAAATCGACCATCTGGATTTGAAGTTTATAATTTCTTTTCTAATAAGACAAAACAAAATGATAATCGTTTTCAAGAATTGTTTATTAAGTCATATCTTTTTAAATGTCAAGAACAAGCAACAAAAAAACTTTGGAAAACAAAAACCCTCAAATATGATTTTTTTGATGAAATTCAAAGAATCGAATACTTGCTAGCTTTAAGGCTAGAAGCTCAACAACAGAAATTACTAATATTAGATGAGAAACAGTTTATTTATAAACCTGAAGATTTTTTTAATCCTTTTCCTCAAGGCTATAGAGATAATAAGATGTATCATCATAAACTTATTGAATTTCTCAAAGGTCAAGATTGCAGGATTTTGTTAAAACGATCAGAAAATTTAACTGCAACAGATTTATTTAATTCATTGGAAAAAGAATTTGACTGTTATATCCTAATTGAAAGTAAACATTCAGAGGTTAAGAAAATTTCAAACAAAGAAATTGCTGAAATTGCACCAAAGA
>CAZJNG010000419.1:0-2637 GCA_964547265.1 uncultured Candidatus Cloacimonadota bacterium
ATATAATTCTTGAGTTATTTCATTAACTAATTCCTGATGAGTTATCATTTTAATCACCCCACATAATATAAATAATTTTTTAGTAGACTTTTTGTTTGTACCTCGATATCTTAACTCTCAATTAATTTATCCAAGAATTGACTTCCGTTTATAAACGGGCGTACATAATCCGATATCACCGATGGTAATCGCCGACCAAACCATTCATGTATTTTACTGTTATGCAAATGCATTGACATAAAGAAATATATACTTGTTATAAAGAAAGCTTCAATCGAACGATAATCATTCTGATTAATGGAGCGATGTTTTGAATATCCGTCAATTACTGCTTTTCTTAGAGGACTATAGTCGAATGTTCCCATCATTCCACCAAGATCAAACAAGAATGGTCCGTGGCCACATAGGCCGAAATCTATTGGAGACACTATACCATCGTGTATTATAATATTCCCAAGCCCTAAGTCACTATGAATCAGACCGTGCCAGCCTTCCCGCTCATTTTCCTGATCCATTTTACTGCAAATACACTTTGCTCCCTCATACAGTTCGTTGTACATATCATTAGTAAACAAACCCATATTTAAGCCTTCTTTAAGAGAATTTACCGCATCCATTACACGCTTGGAATCATATTTGGGGCGTGGTAATTTGCTACTGTTTGGCCACATAAGAACAAACTCATGCATTTTTGCAGCAAGTTCACCGACTAAAAATGCATTATGAATTGCTGAATCTTCTAATTGATTAAATGTTACACCAGGCAACCACGATAATAGTGTTGCGAACCCCCCTTTTAACGGAAGATGGCTGACATACTGACCATATTTATTTCTTATAGGCTGCTGAACACTAATATCGCTACTTATTCTTAACTCATTCAAAAACATCATTTCACTTTCGAGCCAATCAGCACAATGAATCAAAGTCAATCCATTTGCCGGTAAGTGAATACGTAATACGTAAAATAAGCCTTCAGACACATCAACTCTCCAGACTGCATTTTCGTTGTGGCGTAATAAGTTTAACGACGCATTCTCAATTCCATATTTCAATAAAATATCTTTCGCTATATCTATAAGTTCCATTATAAATACCTCTTTTGATCACAACACATAAAAGTCTTAAGTTCGCACCTATTTTTCAAAGTGCCCTGACAAAAACTTTGGAGTAAATTCACCAGTCTGCACATATTTAAGTATGTTGTCCGGAATGTATGGAAGAAAGTTTATTTCTTTCAATTTACAGATAGGAACCCATTCTGTGACTGCTTGAATTGTTGGGTCATCTGGACTATAATCGGGTTTACAAGGGACGGCTACCGGGATATTGTCGTCAACAATACACCGGAAAAAGACACTGATATGCGGATCATCAGGTATACCATATCGGTTTGTTTCAACCTCCAAGGTAAAAAGCATATCTTCAACAAAAGCTGTTATACCAGACTCCTCCATAACCTCACGTTTAGTGCACTCAGCCAGTGTTTCACCCGCTTCTACACCACCACCTGGGAAATTGTAATATAAACCATTTTTAAATTTTGTTAACAAAATTTTGTTCTCTTTTATAACAACAGCTCTTCCGCTGATTCTATGCGTTTTTGCCATATAAGATTTCTCCTTTTTCATGTTTAGCCGGCCGGTAATAATATATTACATGAATAATTGAAATAAATAAAACCTGGTCTGAGATAGTTTTCAGAAATGTAATAGATGATTGCTATAGCACCGGATACAAACTCCATTTTTTATATTTTTTCTTTAGTTTTCTTGACAGGTTGGCATTTTGTGGATATAATATACTTGAAAGGTGGAAAGAGACACCTCTTTCTATTCTATTATCAAAAACAGTTCATCACAATTAATCCATATTCACAAATAGTCTTATACTTCTATATATTCAATTAACTCCAAAAGACTACAACATTCGATATCCGGTCTATGAGCACTGGAATTAATTTACCTGTTCCTATTCAGCCAACAAGTGTTAATGCCAAGTCCTTTTGCTCCAGCAATATCGCTTGATAATGAATCACCAATATGTAGAACCTCTTCCGGTCTGACATTTATTAGTTCCAAAGCTCTTAGGAAGATTTCCGGTCTTGGTTTATATGACCTGACATCTTCACTGGTGACAATGCTGGTTGCCTTAATACCATGATACCTGAATGGTGTTTGTTGATAATCTATCCACCACCATAGGCACAAACGCTTATAGCACTTGCACCTATGGTTGATTACATAGCTACAAGCGCTGTTTGTGATGATGATGAAGTTGATTAAGTACTATATTTGTTCTCATTACATAAACTCCCAAATAGTATTAAAAATATAATAACATCAAGTATTAACAGAATCAACGATTTTGTAAACTATTTTCCTTGTTCGTAAGCCTAAATATACTTGATAAACTTCTTTTAATTATTATTTTAGTTTTTAATACGCTTTGCATATTGATCTATTATATTTTTTAACCTCCAGGATTTTCATCAACCATAAAACACCATTGCACGCCAAATTTATCTACAAAGACAACTACGCATATAATGTGCAGAAGTATAAGTGAAATATATATCTTTAAGAAATGATGACGACAAGAGAAAATATCTGCAACTTACAGCTCAATACAGTCAAA
>CAZJNG010000420.1:0-2622 GCA_964547265.1 uncultured Candidatus Cloacimonadota bacterium
CAATAGATGATATTGCAAAGATATTCAGTGCTTTGGGGCATCAGTCAAGGCTGTTAATAATCAAAGCCTTAGCTGAAAAAGAGCATTGTGTATGTGAGTTAAAGGAGATTGTAGGCTCAGAAATGTCAACAGTTTCAAAGCATCTGGGTGTATTAAAAAATGCAAATCTTGTAGATTGTAGAAAACAAAACAATTTGGTCTTTTATAGGTTATCATATCCTTGTATATTAGACTTTATACATTGTCTGGAAGAAAAATAAAAGGAGAAATCATGGGCGAAAAACTAAAAGAACTCAAAATCCTGCTTATTATGGCAGGCGTGTTTTTAGTGGCTTACTTTGTACCATTTGAATCACAACATTTTAGAAATGGTATCAATGAAGCTTTCTATATGTTACAGGATTATGCAAGATTGCATGTTTTGTTATGTTTGTTACCTGCTTTATTTATTGCCGGAGCTGTGGCAGTATTTGTAAGTCAGGGTGCTGTAATGAAGTATTTAGGACCTACAGCTAAAAAATGGATAGCTTATACGGTGGCATCAGTTTCAGGAGCTATACTGGCGGTGTGTTCATGTACTATATTACCTTTGTTTAGTGGTATTTATAAAAGAGGCGCAGGTTTAGGTCCTGCAATTGCGTTTTTATATTCAGGTCCTGCGATAAACATTTTGGCAATAGTGATGACCTCAAGAATTTTAGGTATGGAAATCGGTATTGCCAGGGCAGTTGGAGCCGTTTTATTTAGTGTGATAATTGGTTTTATTATGCATTTAATTTTTATTAAAGAAGAAACAGAACGACAAAGTGGGATGATGAATGCAGGTTTGCCGGAAAGTAATAAACCTTTATGGCATACTTTATTATTCTTTGTGCAGATAATTATGGTATTGTTATTGTTGAACTGGGCAAAACCAAACGATGCAACAGCAACAGGATTTATGAATTGGATGTTTGCAAATAAATGGATATTGTCAGGGGTAGTATCTTTTACTTTTGGATTGACTTTGAGTTTCTTTTATGGTTTTAAAATCTGGAAAGTAATTTCAACAGCCTTAGTTGTCTTGATTTCTGGATTTATTTTTAAAGATCAGGTTATGTTACCTTATGTAATTGGTGTTACTATGTTTACTACTTTTCTTATTTTTGAAGAAGGTGAGCTTAGGGAATGGCTTGATGCTTCATGGGATTTTACAAAACTTATCATTCCTTTATTATTTATTGGTGTGATGATAGCAGGTTCATTGCTAGGCAGACCGGGACACGAAGCCTGGATTCCTTCATACTGGATCGAAACTGCTGTCGGTGGTAATTCCTTGTTTGCTAATTTCTTTGCATCAATTTCAGGTGCTTTTATGTACCTTGCTACCTTAACAGAAGTACCTATCTTACAAGGTTTACTTGGTAGTGGTATGGGAAAAGGTCCGGCTTTAGCTTTATTATTATCAGGTCCTGCACTTTCTTTACCTAGTATGTTAGTTATTAATACAGTATTAGGTTTCAAAAAGACAGCTGTTTTTGTGATTTTAGTTGTTATAATGTCAACTATTACAGGTTACTTATTTGGAGCTTTAATATGATTATGACCTGGTTTGAAACTTTATCAATGGCACTTTATGCCAGCATTCCGATGGCTATTTTAGCCTCATTTACATGGGGTATTTTAAGCATTTTGCTTAGCCCATGTCACTTAGCGAGTATTCCTTTGATAATCGGATATCTTAACGGACAAGAAAAAAATAATGTTTGGGTGTCCTTTAAATTATCGACCTATTTCACAGTAGGAATATTATTAATGATGGGAATAATTGGCTTAATAACAGGCCTTTTAGGTAAAATGCTGGGAGATGTAGGTGCCTGGGTAGAGCCAACCATGGGAATTATTTTTATTGGAATTTCTTTACTTATTGCCGATGTGATTCATTTACCGACATTTGGACATGGATTTATTCATCACGGAAAAGGTAAAGGTGTAATAGGTGCTTTATTAATGGGCTTTGTCCTGGGTATAGCCTTAGGACCTTGTTCGTTTGCTTTTATGGCACCGATATTAGGGATAGTCTTCAGTTCGTTTCAAAGCAGGATGATATATTCATTATCCTTATTAACTGCCTATGTGGTAGGACATTGTTTAGTAATAATTCTAGCCGGTACATTTTCTACAGTAATAGAAAACTACCTGCACTGGACAAATAAAACCAAAACCACTCTTATAATAAGAAGAGTATGTGCTGTACTTGTCTTAATATCAGGTGTTTATTTAATAATTAAAAACTTTATTTAAAGGAGAAAAACATGATAATCAAAGTATTAGGAACCGGTTGTGCAAAATGCAAAAAATTAGAAGAAGTCGCAAGAAAAGCTATCACTGAAAGTGGGGTAGAGGCAACTGTAGAAAAAGTAACTGAATTAGATAAGATAATGGACTATAATGTAATGATGACTCCGGCTCTTGTAATTGATGAAAAAGTTGTTTCTGCAGGAAAATTACTTTCTGTAAGTGATGTAGTAAAGCTTATCAAGGGATAATTAATATATGAAGAAAACAATACTCTTCGGTCTTATATTAATGATGGGCTTTTTACTTACTGCTGAAGATAATGAAAAGGCAAAACCCTTAGTA
>CAZJNG010000421.1:0-2621 GCA_964547265.1 uncultured Candidatus Cloacimonadota bacterium
TAATCTCCTATTTTATTGATTAAAGAAGTGTACCATTTTAAACTACCAAAACTGTACCATTTTATAAAGCCGTTGACAGCATAAACATAAACCTTATGTAATAATCCACAAAGTTATCCGATTTTTAGGCTTTCTCATATTTGGAAGAGTTACCCACTTTGTAAACCAACATCAGTTCGCTTTCGCTATGTTCCATATTCCTCCTGAGTCTTACTTCAGACCCTATCGTTACCAATAACGCCCTTGCCCTCAGATTGACTTCCCGTCGGTTAGGTGTCAGGAATTCTTTCAGTCCATCGGCTCAGAAAATATTACAGTCAAACCAAAAGAGGAGAACATGAAGTTCTCCTCTTTAATATGATTTAGTTTAAATACCTAAGCCACATGACACTCTGAGTGTGTTATGTTTTTCCCATTCAGTATGAATTTGATATGAAATATCCACATTAAAAATGCTTTTTCCCATATTTATCATAAAACCGGTGCCAAATGAATATTTTCTATTTAAACCGGTTGCAAGTTCTTGTGAGTATCCTGTCCTTAAATCCATAATATTCTTGAATAAATGATATTCCACACCAAGTGAAAGATAGTCTTCAGTATCAGAGTATAATGCTTTGTTCAAATCCATTGAAATATTAAATTTATTTTCTGATCTGGAATAACCAAAGATCAAACTTTTTGGTAGGCTTTCTGAGTACTTTCCTTTTGCAGTACCAACTTCATTTTCGCTATCCCAACTTAATGAACCAAGAGTATTTTTAAACATCATGGCAAATCTATCCTTATCTGAAATAACATAATTCATTCCAAAATCAATTGCATAACCTTTAGCACTACCAGTAACCTGATGATTTAAGTTATTTTCATCAAACCATGCACCGTCATCATTATTTCCAAATGATGACATTAGTATTCTAAAGTTCATACCTATTGTTGCCTTCTTAGGGATCAATTTGAAATAATTGCCTGAATAACTACCTAATAATGCGCCTGAAAAATAAATAGAAGTTTCACTCATGGCATCATCTCCTGAGTATAGCATTCCTAAACCGGCAGCAAACCCTTCATTCATAAAACCTGATATTCCAAAGAATGAGTAGTTGTACAAACCATATAAATCTGCGTAATCAAAATTTACTGAATATGCAGTATTGCTTAACGCCATGCCTGAAGGATTCCATATCATACTGTTAGCGTTATCTGAGATAGCAGAATATGCTCCACCCATGCCCATTCCTCTGGCTCCTAGTCCAATATTTACAAATGCTGATTCGATGTTTGATAAATTATCTGCATAAACTAGATTCATGATTATCAACATTACGAAGATGGTTATTATCTTTTTCATTTTAGCCTCCTACTTCACCAAGACCACAGGTTTTACAAATTCTTTACGGTCCTTTGAATCTTCAACTATGAGATGTATTATGTAACGACCATTTCTTGCCATACGATTGTCATTTGTGTATCCATCCCAATATAATGAGTTTTCTCCGCCAATATCATACAAGCCTTTAAGTAAAGGCTGATTATCTGCAATAGTGCGAACTAAAGTTCCATGTAAGTTATAGACTTTACAAGTTACTTTTGGGTATCTGGTTTTGTTGGATGACACTTTAAAACTTATTTGAAGCCCTTTGTTAGCGCCGATAACATCATGTGGAGTAAATGGATTAGGAAGTAATTTCAGATCATATAATCCAAGTTTTAATGATTCTCTTAATAGGCAGTACTGATACCAACCGGGCATTTCGGCAGATAGAACTTCACTCTTAGTACCTGAATCTAAGCGAATCCAATCAAGTCGGTAAATATCCCACCATGCTACATTTAAGTCTTTCTCATTGTCTGTATTAAATATTATTGTAGGCATTCTCAAGAAATTGGAAGAGCCGGAAACTTCAGTATTATACACATCACTAACAACCTCTGATTCAATCCCTACGCCTTGTGATGGAGAAACAGTTACACGATAGAGATATATTTGAGCTGTTCCATCACGAAGCATATTTGCCGGTAGTATTAATGAGCAGTTATTGTCAGTAAACAAAGAATCAACTTGATTTCCGCCTACTATATTTTTGTAAACATCAATGTTCTGTACAGCTCTTACTTCGTTTTCATAAATAGGATCAAAAGCATTGGCTTTTAACTTAATTCTTCCTATAAAGTTATTCTGTGGATAGTACCTTACACCGTTTGTTCTTTGTATAAGATTACCTTCATAAGATGCAATGGAAGGTATGTTTATTGGTATTGTCATTGGTATATTACTTTCGGATAAAGCTGTAACTCTGAAGAACTTAAATTCCTTACTATTATCTACCTTAAACCTGAAGTCATTGTCATCATCAGTAATATTTATTTGTTTTAATTTCAAGTCTCTAATTGTGATCTCTGATTGTAAAGTAATTGTATATTCTCCGATTCTCACTCTTACATTCAAAAAGTTAGTTATTATTCCCATAGGTTCAGAAGGGGTATGATAAATGATTTTTCTCTTTGCTCCTTCGACATGTTCCAAATAACCAATTGTAGTATCTTGAAGTGTCCATGTAACTAAGGCTTCCGGATTTGAGTCAATAATTTCATCAAGGTCATTATCAAGTTCATCAGAT
>CAZJNG010000422.1:0-2606 GCA_964547265.1 uncultured Candidatus Cloacimonadota bacterium
CAACAGGCGAAGTCGGAAAAATGATGATGACTTGTCTAAATGATTATAATATAGCTTTTGATGAACTTTCACTATTTGCTTCTCAAAAGTCTGAAGGTCATAAAGTTTATTTCAGAGATAAAACTTATTCTGTTAAGACCTTAAATGATGATAGTTTAAAAAAACATTTTGATTATATTCTTTTTTCTGCCGGAGGCTCTATTTCTAAAAAATTTGCTAAAATAGGTGCTGATAATGGAGCTGTTGTGATTGATAATTCATCTGCTTTTAGAAAGATCGAAGAAATACCTTTAGTAGTTCCTGAAATTAATGGTAATCTATTAAAGAATTACTATGGAATTATTGCAAATCCAAATTGCTCAACAATTCAAATGATTTTACCTCTAAGTATAATACATAGATATTATACTATAGAAAAGGTTGTCATAACTACTTTTCAGTCTGTATCAGGTTCCGGTTATACCGGAGTTAAAACACTTTTAAATCAGAGACAAGGTATTACAGATAAAGGTAAATATCCTCACGAAATCGATTTAAATATTATACCTCAAATTGGTGAATTTGATTCTTCAGGTTATTGTGAAGAAGAGATTAAAATGACTTATGAATCCAGGAAAATTCTCGGAGTTAATGATTTAGATTTAACTGCTACAACTGTTAGAGTACCGGTAATGTATGGTCATTCTGAATCAATATTTGTTAAATTAAAAAATGAAGTTGATATTAAAGCTTTAATTACTGCTTTTAAAGAAACTGATTATATAAAACATAATGATTCATATGATTGTCCGATTGATATACAAAATTCAAATTTGTCTCATGTTTCTCGTATCAGATATGCCGGCACCGGAGATTGTCTAAATTTTTGGTGCGTAGCTAATAATGTCCGACTAGGAGCAGCTGCTAATGCTGTCAAAATAATGAAAATGCATAGTTTAATTAACTCATAACTAATGAATTATAAATAAATATTAGTATTTTATTGTTGAAAAATAACAACTATAACATAGCTTGATAATTTCTGAAACTTATTTTTATTTTGTAAAGTTAACAGATACTTGATTATATTTAGCTAATTATATGGAAAATATGACTAAGCTACAGGAGACCTAAAGGAGATGCGATTTCCTGTATGTCCCTTGTAGGTTGCCTTGAATATTATAGCAGATAATGAAAATTTAAATTGATGTATATCAGACATTTAAAGATAGAATTTGCTTTTCATATACAAGAATAAACTATATTATGAATTAAACATTTTCTATTAATCGCTTTTATTTAATATGTTTGTTTCTGCTTATAAAGTATATAATGAAAATTTTAAAACATAAATGATTATCTATTTTTTGAGAATCGTTTGAGTAAACAAAATATTATTATTATTTTTTATGGAAGCAATCCAGGATAATTAATCTATAAAATTTAAATCAATTATTTTGCTAATAAATAATTAACTGATTGATTTTATGTTAATTAGGTTAAAATATATTATAATGTCCTAGTACAATGAATAATTTTCCTTGACATAAAGTGTAATCGGTTTAAAATATCAATTTAAGGAGGCATGTTATGAAGAGCAAAAATATTGACATTTATTTTTTTTCAGGAACCGGCAATACCTTTCAAGCTGTAAACTTTTTCAAACAAAAAATTGAATCTATCAACTTGAATGGAAATAGTGATAATAACTCAGGCTACACAGTGAAATTATTTAGAATTGAAAAGACTAATCCCGGAGACATAAATTTAAGTCATACCATAGGTATTGCTTTTCCTGCTGCTTATGGTTATACTTACCCGTTTATTCATAATTTTTTAAGTAAATTACCTCAAACAAACGGTACTGATGTTTTTTTAATGGTAACAATGGGTGGGTTTAGTGGAGCATGTTTAACAAAAACCAAGAAACTTCTAACAAAAAAAGGATTTAATTGTTTAAGTGCCTTAGAAATTGTAATGCCTTCAAATCTTACTATCGATGTAAAAAGGCAAACAAAAGTAAAACCTCATCATGCGGTAATCATCAGTAAAAATGAGAAGAACAAAAGTCTCTTAAAAATGCCTGAAGATATTTTTTCAAAATTTATAATTAAACTCATTCAGAATAAGCATTCATGGAAAACTAATCCTGTATTAAGTCTCTTTATTTCATTTGGTCTCAGATATTTTAAACCTCATAAATATTTGTTTAAGAAATGTCCGATAAAAGTTAACACAAGCAAATGCATTCAATGTGGTATCTGTTACAATATCTGCCCGTCAGATAATATCAGAATGTATGAGTTTCCTCGTTTTGAAAATAACTGTGAATATTGTCTCCGTTGTTATAACTATTGTCCTGTTAAGGCGATTGAAATTTTTAATCTATCTATAGAACCATATAAATCAGCAGATTTAGAGGAACTACAACTTGGAAAATAAGCCTGATTTGTCAGTTGGACTTATTGAAATAGGGTCAAACTCAATAAAATCTTTAAGTGCTTTTAGAAATTGTGACGGATTAATCTTTAAAGATGGTCAGACCGTCACAGGCAGATTAGGAAATGGTTTAAACTATCATTCTTTTTTTACTCAGCAAACAATTCAAAGAAATGTTGACATTGTTT
>CAZJNG010000423.1:0-2605 GCA_964547265.1 uncultured Candidatus Cloacimonadota bacterium
GGAGGAATAGGCTTTTTAGATGATTTTTTAAAGAATTTTATGAATAAAAGAAAAGGTCTTGTTGCAAAATATAAACTATTAGGACAAACAATACTAGCTTTACTTGTAGCAAGTGCGATTTACTTTCATCCTGATAGCAGTGAAATGACTATTGTTAATCTACCTTTTTTGAAGGATACATTTATTCAATTATCATGGTTTTTTATACCCTTTGTGATATTTATGGTTGTTGGTACTTCTAATGCCGTAAATCTGACTGATGGATTGGATGGTTTAGCTGCAGGTACAATTGCTTTAGCTACATTTGGTTTAGGGGTAATGGCGTATTTGAAAGGACATTATAATCTGGCAGCATACTTAAATCTCAATTTTATTGCTGAAGCTGGAGAATTGTCAATCTTTGCTTCTTCTATGATAGGTACAACTTTAGGGTTCTTGTGGTTTAATACAAAGCCTGCCGAAGTATTTATGGGCGATACAGGTTCTTTGACAATGGGTGGTTTGTTAGCTGTTATCTCTATATTTTTACAAGAACAGATATTTTTTGCCATAATTGGAGGTATTTTTGTGATGGAAGCTTTATCTTCGATAATTCAAAGATATTATTTTAAATATACAAGAATTAGGTTCGGACAAGGTAGAAGGTTGTTTAAAAGAGCACCTCTTCATCATCATTTTGAGATGAAAGGAATATCTGAAGAAAAGATTGTTGTAAGGTTTTGGATTATTGGAATTCTATTAATTGCTGTTGGTTTTGCTACACTAAAATTGAGATAAAAAATGAAAAAAGAATTTTGTAGTTTTAAAAATCTAAATGTCGGTATTATTGGTATAGCAAGAAGTGGAATTGCTGTAGCTAAAAAGTTAAAAACTTTAGAAGCTAATGTGTTTTTAAGTGATTCTAATACTCAAGATAAAATAATGAATAATTCTCAATGTTTTAATGATAATTATACTTTTGAAGACTTTAGAAAAGAGTTTAATATTGAGTTTGGCGGTAATTCAGATAAACTATTATCAATGGACTTGCTGATTGTAAGCCCGGGTGTACCTTTATCAATAAAAGTAATTCAAAATGCCATTGAACTAGGTATTCCTGTTTGGAGTGAAATTGAATTTGCCTATAGATTAACTAATAAAAAGACTAAGATAATTGCTGTTACCGGTTCTAATGGTAAAAGTACAACTGTTAGTTTAATCAATCATTTATTAGTTCAAGACGGTTATAATTCAATATTGGCAGGCAATATTGGTCATGCTTATTCAGGTTTTGATATAGAAACAGAACGAGATTTTATTGTTCTTGAATTAAGCAGTTTTCAATTAGATTTAATAGAAACATTTAGTCCTGATATAGCAGTTATTCTGAATATTACACCTGATCATTTAAACAGATATAATTCTTTTGCAGATTATGCTAAGTCTAAGTTTAATATTTTAAGGAATGTGGGGAAGAGGAGTCTCGATTCTTTTTCTATTTTAAATGCAGATGATGAAATGATTAATAATACACTAGATAGCTTGATTGATAATGATAAAGGTATCAAAAATATTAAAATAAAATATTTTTCACAAAAAGAAAATGATGCCTTCATTGAAGATGATTATCTAGTCTTAAGAACAAAATCAGACTGTTTAATCAAGATAGACACTAAAGATACACATTTGTTAGGGTATCATAACAAATTAAATATGCTCGCTTCCTTGATGGCAGTAGAACCGTTTATTAATGATAAGACTAAGTTAGAAGATTATCTAAAGACATTTTCTCCTTTAGAGCATAGGCTTGAAACTGTGGCAATCATCAACAAAGATGATTCAGTAAAAAATATAAAGCTTGTTAATGATTCAAAGGCAACTAATACAGATTCTGTGAAATATGCATTAAGTGCCTTTGATACAACAGATAAGCAAATTCATTTATTAGTTGGAGGTTCAGATAAAGGAGAAGATTTCTCAATTTTAAAACCATATTTCGAAAAATATGTAAAAAAACTTTATTTAATTGGTGAAACAGCGTTACATATGGATAAGGTTTTTAATGATATCATAAACAGAGAGATATATTACACTAAAGATAAAGAAGAAGGACTTTGTCTATTTGAAAAAGCAATTTATTCAGCTTTTAATAGTGCAATGACAAACGATGTAATTCTTTTATCTCCTGCATGTGCAAGTTTTGATTGGTTTAAGAACTATGAAGACAGAGGAAAAGTGTTTAAAGCAATAGTGCAGAAATTAAAAAGTGAGTATTAACAAAAAATGAAGGATAAAAAGACATTTCTAGTTGAATATGATCAAATAATACTTTTTATTATAGTAATCTTAACATTATTTGGATTGTTTATTCAGTTAAATATCGGCTCATCATTAGGTGACAATAGGCAGATGAATTTTTTCTTGAACCAACTTAAGTGGGTTATGTTGTCTATTCTTCCTTTTATCTTAATCATCAGGCTTTCAAAAGTTACTGATTATATGTATAAGTTGTCTTTTGTAGCTCTAATCTTTTTAATTGTGTTATTGATCATGGTACTTGTAAGAGGTGTTTCGATTCAGGGAGGGACTCGTTGGATAAGATTATTTGGTCTGACAATTCAACCCA
>CAZJNG010000424.1:0-2600 GCA_964547265.1 uncultured Candidatus Cloacimonadota bacterium
ACGCGGAGCTGGATTCATGGCAGGATGTGATACCCTCGCTCGTACGCTCTATACGTGTGAAATACCTTTTGGCATCATCACGTCATTAGTGGGGGCGCCCCTCTTTATCATCATGTTGAAAAAAGGGGGCAGAAGGATATGGTGACCCTTGACGTGAAAGGGGCATCATACACGTACGGAGGTGAATTCTCCCTCAACGATATTACGTTTTCCATCAAAGAGGGCACCATATGCGCGCTTCTGGGTCCGAACGCCTCGGGAAAGACCACGCTTATCAAGTATCTGTCCGGCATGTTTGGGTATACGGCAACCACCGTTATGATTGACGGGACCGACATAGCTACACTGACAGCAAAACAGGCGGCGCAAAAGATCTCCTACGTCCCCCAGGTACATGAAGCATCGTTTCCCTATCCGGTCTTGGATATGGTTGTCATGGGAAGAAATCCCTATCTACACTTTTTTTCCCTACCGACACACAAGGACTATTTGCATAGCAGCGCTGCCCTCGCGACGCTTGGCATCAGTGACATCGGGGATGCCAGCTACACGGAGCTTAGCGGTGGCCAACAAAAGCTTGTCCTGATAGCCCGTGCCCTCGCGCAGGAGGCACCAGTAATGCTTCTTGATGAACCGACCGCACATCTGGATTTTCGGAACAAGCTGCACATACTGAAAACGATTAGGACCTTAGTCAAAAAGAAGGGATTAATAGCGCTGCTTTCCCTCCATGACCCGAATGAAGCATTCATGGTGGCAGATGAGGTACTCATGATGACCCAGGGGGATGTAAAGATGAAAGGCCCTGCGGACACGGTCCTCACGAAGGAGGCAATACGGATGTTGTACGGCATCGATGTCGATATCAGAACGGACGGGCAATCACGGTTCATTGTTCCCGCCCCTGCATATTTTGGAGATGAGACCAATGAGACAACTGATAGACCTGATGAATAACGTCAATCGTACCAGGCCAAACGAACGTATGAAACGTACGAGAGGCATCGTCATCACCAACAGGTGCATACGGACACCATTGTGTTTCTACTGCAATTATCCGATGGGCGATGCCATCACGACGACAGTATCCGAGGCCGTAGAAACGGCGGGCCGCCTCATCGAGCAGGAGGTGGACAGGATTACGCTCGTATCGGGATGGATGGGCTATGAGAACGATACGTGCGTACCATATGTCAAGGCCATTAAACGGGCGTATCCCGATATCCGATTGAGTGCCGCCCTCGGGCCGATCTCAAGGGCCAGAATGGAGGATCTGTATGAGGCCGGACTCGACCAGTATGGATGCAACGTCGAGAGCGTACCGCGACTGTTGCCCGGGATAAAGGGAACCGACGATTTTGAGGAACGGATACACACGCTCCTTGCCGCCAAAGATACAGGGCTCGTCATCTCTTCCGGCTTCATCATTGGTGTAGGGGAAACGGCACACGATCTGTCGTACCTATATGAAAGATTGCAAGAATTGGACCTTGATTCCATATTCCTTTCCCCCTTTGTGCCCTACAAAGGCACGCTCATGGAGGGATGGCCTCGCCCTTCCCTCTACACCGTATTATCCGAGGTGGCCACCACGCGGCTTTCCTTCCCCAAGAAAGACATCGGATTCAGGATATACCGAAATGGCGGATTCTTCCCTCTTCTCGTCATTGCGCTAGTGGCTTATGCCGGGGCAACGTTTTTTGCTCCACCCATCCCCGAACTGCCACAAAGGTACGAGGATATGAAACGCATCCTAGATGCCTACCCCACGGTACGGGAGAATCTCGAGGGAATCGGCTCGATGATAACGCCGGCGGAAAGAGAAGAGATGCAGGCCATTGTGGAACACTTGCACATCGATAACCATCGATAATCGCCCCCCGGGCCGGGACGTGCTTGTGAACGCCCCCTTTCCTTTTTTGCTCATATGTTTGCACTTCTGACTTCGGGGCGGCGGCAGATGGCTCACAGATTCGGCAAGACGAAAGGATTGTCACCGTGCATGACCACATCCGTATCGATGCCATAGACATTATAGATAAGGTCGCTCGTTATTATTTCTTTTCCCCCGTAAGCATACAGCTTACCTTCTGCGATGAACATGAACGAATCAGAATAACATACGGCAAGGTTGACATCGTGCATGGTCATGAGCGTGCACACATCATGTTCCTTTACCACCCCATTAATCATGCGCATGGTTCTATGCTGATTCGATAAATCAAGGTTGTTGGTGGGCTCATCAAGGATAAGGACTTTCGGTTGCTGTACCAAAGCCCTTGCCACCTGCACTTTTTGAAACTCGCCTCCGCTTATCTCATCGACGTAACGCATCGATAGGTGTCCCAGGCCGAGGGATTCGATGGCATCCCACGTTAATTCCATGTCGCGTCGGGTGGGAGCCCATCCAATGTGTGGCTTTCGGCCGATGAGCACAGAGTCTACGACCGTTGTTCGTGTCGGATTCGCATGTTGTGGCACATATCCTATATATTTAGCCATTTCTCCCCGTGATAGTCGCGTCAGTTCGGTACCCCCCACAAGGATCGTACCCCCTTGGGGACGGTGGATGTTGCATATGCATTTCAATAGTGTCGTTT
>CAZJNG010000425.1:0-1505 GCA_964547265.1 uncultured Candidatus Cloacimonadota bacterium
GAAATAATTTCTTATAAAAATCATAAGTTTTTTTAACATAAATTTCATCATCCAGGTGCTTGGAATCAATCCAAACAACTGCTGTATCATTATTACCGATATTTATTAAAGCAGCTTTAAAAATTTGCATAATCCCTCACAAATTTAATAATCGTGTAGAAAAAAGTTCTACATTTCTTTTATCTTGATTTTTTTGATAATCACTCATAAAGTTTAACTTTATATGAATTTTATCTTTTTTAATATAAGGTTCGATTAGCTGTGGCCATTCTATTATTGATATGCTGTTCGAAATATTATCTAAAATACCAAGTTCAAATGCTTCTTCAGGTGAACTCAGCCTATACAGATCATAATGAAAAATTTTATACTTGCCTTCATATTCATTGAGGAGAACATAAGAAGGACTGTTAACTATAGTTTTAACATCAAGAAATTTGCAAAATTCAGCAGCAAAATAAGTCTTTCCTGCTCCTAAAGGTCCTTCAAGTAAAAGAACATCTCCCGGGACAACTATATATGCTATTTTTTCAGCGAAAACCTTTAGTTTTTTTTGATTTACATTATCAAATACTATAGAATTCATTACAATTACTTCTTTTTAGGTTTACAAACGACAACAGGCAAAAGCATTTCTTCCATAGAAATACCTCCATGTTGGAAAGTGCCGTTATACTGTTTTTGGTATTGATGATATGAATTAGGATATACAAAGTAATAATCGTCTTTAGCAAAAATGTAATTGTCGATAATATTTCTGGTTGGTAATCCGTAATCCTTTGGGTTTTTTACAAAAACAGCATGTCGAGGATTACAAGTCAGATTTTTTCCTTCTTTATATCTTATAGTAATAGTTGTATCTTTATCACCAATCACTTGAGTTGCTCTGTTAACCTTTATTGAACCATGGTCAGTACTAATAATTAATTTTCCGCCTTGATTTGCTATTGCCTTTATTGTTTCAAATAATGATGAATGCTGAAACCAGTGCTTTGTAAAATCTCTAAAAGCTTCTTCATCAGGAATAGTTTCTTGAAGTATTTGATCTTTTGATCTGTGATGAGCAAGCAAGTCAAGAAAATTATAAACTAAAATAACGAGTTTCTCATTTTTAAAAGATTCAATCTTTCTAAGCACAAAATTTCCTTCTTCGATATTAAAGACTTTTATATATTTACTGGGAGGATTTACTTTAAAGCCCAAATCCTCTATATGCTCATCAAGTAATTGATGTTCATTTCTATTACGACTATTATCCATTTCACAGGAATCAGTCCAGTATTCAGGGAATCTGTCAGCAATATCAACCGGCAATAAGCCGCTAAAAATACTATTTCTGGAATAAGGAGTTGCCGTAGGTAGTATCGAATAATAAATATCAAGATTAACATTAAAATATTCTTTAATGAAAGGTTCAAGGCTATAAAATTGATCAAGTCTAAGGCAATCCAAGATTAAAAAATATGTAGTACCTGCAGTTTCAAATTGAGGAGTAAGATAGTTTG
>CAZJNG010000425.1:1515-2595 GCA_964547265.1 uncultured Candidatus Cloacimonadota bacterium
TGTTTTATAATTCTTCTCAATATAATTACAAAAGTCTGTATTACAATTTCTTTTCTGTAAGAAATGTGTCTGTTTAAGAGCATTATCATTAAGACTATCTATAACAATATCCCATTTACAAATATCTTTATAAATTTCAGTCCATTCTGTCCAATCAGGATTGTTTGCCAAGCGAGAATTAAGCTTAGAAATAAAGATTGAGTATTCTTGACCGGCTTTATTAAAAATAATTTCTTCAGTTTTAAATATTTTCTTAATGGTCATGATTATTTGATTTGGGTTTATAGGTTTTATGATATAATCAGCAATATGACTGGCAATAGCTTTTTCCATTAAACCTTCTTCTTCATTTTTAGTAACCATAACAACCGGTACAGAGGATTTGATTTTCTTTATCTCTTTTAGTGTCGTCAAACCATCTAATCCGGGCATCATTTCATCTAACAAAATCAAATCAAAATCTTCTAATCTCAATTTTGCCAATGCATCATTACCATTTGAAACTGAATCAACAATATATCCTTTTTCTCTCAAAAAGAGAATAAAAGGTTTTAATAAATCTATCTCATCATCTACCCATAAAATCTTTATTTGTTTTGGCATAATACCTCCTTAACGCATTTATTGATTTATTCCTTCAAAATCACCGGATTCTTCAAGTCTTCGTTGTTTTTCTTTTATCTGTATTTTGATTGAGTCAAGGTCTGCATCTTGAAAGTAGATTGCCATTTTATAATTCAATTCTTTAACTGAACAATTAAAATGGACACACATTTTCTCTAGATGTTGTTTTATGAAAATATCTTTAAATGACTCAGGTTTTTTATTTCGTTCTTTTTCTTCTTTAACTCTTTCTCTAAGGTCAGGAGTTGACATCCTTTTTGCATCTTCTATCCAACTTTCAGCGACACCAATCTCACAATCCTTAACTAAAGGTTTTATCATGTTTAGCCTGTCAAAACCTATTTCTTTGAGAGTTTCTTCATCTACATCCATCTCTTCCATAAACAACTCATAAGTATCTATTAATTTTGAAGCAAAGGATGAAGCAAGGTTATACTCTTTTTCAATAAACTCTTT
>CAZJNG010000426.1:0-2592 GCA_964547265.1 uncultured Candidatus Cloacimonadota bacterium
TATATCTTCTGAGATGTTTAATATCTTCACAAAGCACAATGATGAATTGCTTATTAAGTACAAAAACTCTGCTCAAGAAAAATGCTTTACAAATAATGATGAACTATGCGAATATGCTGATCACATAAGTTATAACAAAAAAAGTTATTATTTCCTTTTCCATAAATCTGTAATATCTGATAATAGGAATGATCTAATTGGAGATGACTCTACTCAAAATTCACTTAGGATAATAAACTCTCTGATTGATTTTTCTGAACTAAAGAACACACAAGATACAATGCAAAAATTAGCATTTTTTAATAAAAATATACTTTCCTCAATCACTAATATCCTGATTGCTGTTGATAATGATTTAAAAATTACACATTGGAATCTTCAGGTTAGTAAGGTAACAAAAATTTCTGCCGAAAATGTACTTGGCATTCCAATACAGGATATCGGCTTAGAATGGGATATTAAACAGATATTAAACTCTTTCAAGATGGTTAAGAAAACAATGATTGAAGAGAAAATTACCAATTTTCTTATAAAATCAGTTCCTGTACCTGAGTTATTTTCTGACAATAAAACAAGTCAAGTTAATACTTTTTACACCTTAACGATAAGTCCAATCAAAAACTCAGAATCAACAGATAATTCAATTAATGGTTTCTTAATTCTTGGAGAAGATATTACCGAAATTCAGTCATTACAAAACCAACTTTATCATAATCAAAAACTAGAAGCTATCGGACAGTTGGCGGCAGGTATCGCACATGAAATTAATACTCCTACCCAATTTGTTACAGATAATACTCAATTTCTAATGACAAGTTATGAACAGATATTTAAATATATAAAAGAAATAAACACATTAATAAACAGTATAATCTCTAATAAATCTCAAATCGATTATAATCTTAATAAAGAAGTCGATAAACTGATCTCAACGCATGAGCAATTATTTAATAATATAGATATTGATTTTCTTTCAGAAGAAATACCTGAAGCAACCAGGCAATCAATGGAAGGTTTATCAAATATTGCCCGAATTGTAAAAGCGATGAAAGATTTTTCCCACCCCGGAGTAGAAGAAATGACATATAGCAATATAAATAATCTACTCGAAAGTACTGTTACCGTTGCTAGAAATGAATGGAAATATTTTGCAGACTTAAAACTAGATTTAGAAGATGATTTGCCGACAATTCTTTGTCATCCAAGTGAATTTAATCAGGCAATATTAAATGTAATCATAAATGCGACTCATGCGATAAAAGAAAAATTCAAGGATAATACCAAAGGTTTAATTACTATAAAAACTCATCATGATTCAAAATTTATTCATATTGAAATAAGTGATAACGGCATTGGAATTCCGGAAAAAATTATCAATAGAATATTTGAACCCTTCTTTACGACTAAAGAGATAGGTAAAGGAACCGGTCAAGGACTTAGCATCGTTCATCAGATTATTGTTGAAAAATTAAAAGGTCAATTGCTTGTTTCTTCTCAAGAAAGAATAGGTACCACATTTAAATTTTTACTGCCAATTCACTAGTATACAATATAAAGGGGAAAAATGCCTGTAAATAACATAAATCAAAATATAAAAACAATCTTATTTGTTGATGATGAGATAAAAATATTAGATGCACTAAAAAGAAAACTACACAAATGGAAGAATGATTGGGATATCTTATATACAACATCAGGAAAAGAAGCTCTTGATCTTCTTCAAAAAAGAGCTATAAATGAGTTACCCACTGTTGATGTGGTAGTTTGTGATATGCGTATGCCGGGCATTAATGGATATGAGCTTCTAAAAATTATAGCTAAGAAATATCCTCAAACAATAAGATTCATGTTATCAGGTCAGTCAGAAAGAAATATACTAATAAAATCATTAAACCTTATTCACCAATATTTTTCTAAACCATGTGATACTGAAGTTTTATTCTATAGTATCTTTAGAATATTTAATGTTAGAAATTTTATAAATAATTCAAACATAATTAACTTAGTCTCTCAAATGAAAACCCTTCCCGTCTTACCTAAAATCTATAATGAACTAGAAGCTGAATTAACCACAGAGGACTACTCAATAAAGTCAGTATCAGATATTGTTTCAAAGGATATTGCCATTTCTGCAAAAGTATTACAATTAGCGAATTCATCGTACTTTGCTATCGGCAAAAGTATTAACTGTACACAAAAAGCAATTTCAATTATCGGAATAGAATGTCTCAAAGATTTGATTTTAACTTTACATCTTTTTTCTCAAGCAGACGATGAAATGTCAAAGACATTTAGACTAAATTCATTATGGAAACATAGCCTTAGTACTGCTCATATTGCAAAATATATCGCTACTGTTTTAGAACTAAATGATTCAGAAAAAGACTTATGTTTTACTGCTGCTTTGTTTCATGATATAGGTAAACTTATCCTTGCAACACAGTTTCCTGTCCTATATAGTGATGTTTATTTTAAGTATAACTCTAAAGATAGCATTAGTTTAGAGTCTTATGAAAATCAAACCTTTAAAACATCACACGCTGAAGTCGGTGCATATCTTATGAGTCTTTGGGGTTTTAATGATATCATTGT
>CAZJNG010000427.1:0-2583 GCA_964547265.1 uncultured Candidatus Cloacimonadota bacterium
ATAGAACCTACTATTCTAAGGTTTTGGCATTCAAAATTATGCATCATTCGAGCAATAGCTCCGACATTACCTTTATAGACAGGTTCGACTAAGATAACATAAACATTTTTCATCAATCAGCAACTTTTACATGTAAGCAGAAATTTATTAATTATTTCTCTATTTATACTGATGTCAACTTGATCTTTGCTAATAATCTTATATGATTCTATAATTCTTTGTGAGTACATAGTTTTTAGTGATTCAGATAATTGAGCAGGGCTTAGTTTAGTTGCTTCGCATAAATCGTTTACATTGACAGAAATTATTTCTTGTTGTTTGTCAATAGTAGTCAGGTAAAAACAAATAGTTTTTAGAAATAATAGGTCTGTAATTGATGAAATCTTTGCATTCATTTCAGTTACATTATCAACAAAACTGGATAACACTCTAAATATTAAATCAGGTGTATTGGCTAAAGCTTTTACAAAATCCAAACTACTAAACTCAGCTACAATTAGATCTGTTTTGGCTTTTACAGAAGCAGTTCTTTTTTTATCTAAAAAGATTGCCATTTCTCCAAAAAGATTGCCTTGCCCTATTTTTGCAAGTTCAATTATGTTGCCTAAATGGTCATATTTATAAACTATTGCGTCTCCTGATAAAATAATATAAACCTTCTGAGCTTTCTCTCCTTCTTTAACAAGAACTTCATTTGCTTTGAAAATCTTTTTTTGAGAATATCTGGAAATAAAACTTAAGGTATTATTGTCCTTACTTAAATGTAACTGCTCAATTAAATTAAAAATATTATTACTCATAATAACCTCAGTCTTATTTAGTCAATGAAACATAAAAAAGGGTTTATCTATAAAAACAGACAAACCCTTAAACATTTTAGATTGAGTTATCCACAAAGTCAAAGACAGATTTTGCGATTGCATCAATTTCTTTTTTAAGATTTAAAGCTTTTTCGAGAATCTCTTTCTTAAAGTTTTCGTCTGTTAAGCCTGCGAGGTTGATTTTAACATTAAGGTATGCAGCTGCTGCGGCAGTTTGAGCGGTCAAAGCACCTACTCCGGCATCTGATAGAGCATTAGTATTACCTATTTTTGAAATCTTCTCTGCTAAAACAACGCATTCTTTTGCTAATTCGATAGATTTATAAGGAACTAAGATAGCATTTTTAGTAGCTGATTCAATTTGTTGATTTCTAAAAGCAATTTCTTCTTCTGTTTTCTTTGGTAATCTCATAGCGTCCATCATATCATAAAAAGCTTGAGTGTCTTCGTCAATTGCATGAATTGCATTATTTTTAACCTTTTGAGCAGCTTCAGCAATTTCTTTTGCTTCCTTCCAGACTTTTTCGTAGCCTTTTTTATTTATAGTAAGGTTTGAAACCATTGCAGATAATGAAGCTGACATTGAAGCACATAAAGCAGCAACGCTTCCGCCACCGGGAGCAGGAGAATCTGTTGACAACTCATCACAGAAACCTTCTAAAGTCATATCTGCAAGTCTGTTTTCAGCTTTAATAGCAAACTCAATAACTTTTTTATCTATGTCAAATTCTGAAAGCTCTGCTAAGCCCATTGATTGAATCGCTGTTTCAATAATTCTTTTGTCAGGTAAACCTGCTGACTCATCTAATCTATGTAAATAATATTTACCGGCTGCAATGATTGCCTCTTTTGGTATGAGTCCAACTAATTCACTACCGGTGATTACAACGCCTCTTTCTACAGCAAGTTCTCTTACTTTTTCTAAGACAAGGTGTGGAGGAGTTATGTTGTAATTTGTAAGATTCATACTGATTTGAGCCCTGTTGTATTCGTCAATATACCAGCCTACAGCTTTACAGTGATAGAAAAGCCCCGCTTCATAAACTTTATTACCATGTTCATCTTTTACAATTTTGCCTTTATCATCTCTTTTAAGAGTTCCTTTTTCACGGATGATATTTGCAATTTCAGTTGCTTTCTTTTTATCTCTGGTATTAAGGTTGATGTTATAAGCAATGAGAAATTCTCTTGCACCGATGACAGTCGCACCTGATTTAGCGTTAAATTTTTGAGGACCGAAGTCAGGTTTCCATTCTTCTTTAGTCATTTTTTCAGGTAAGGCTTCATACTCACCTTCACGAACTACTGCGAGATTAGTTCGTTCCGGTTTTGTTGCTGAGTATTCATAGAGATATACAGGGATACCAAGTTCATCACCAACTCTTTGACCTAATTGTTTTGAAAGCTCTATACATTCTTCCATAGAGATTTCAGAAACAGGAATAAAAGGACATACATCAGTAGCACCCATACGAGCATGAGCACCTTTGTGCTTTGACATATCGATAAGTTCAGCAGCTTTTTTTATAGCCTGAAAAGCAGCTTCCACAACGGCTTGAGGTTCTCCTACCATGGTAAATACTGTACGGTTAGTGTCTGCACCCGGATCAACATCTAAAAGAGTAACATTTTTTACTGCTTTGATTTGTTGAGCGATTGCATCAAGTATAGCTTTGTCTCTTCCTTCTGAGAAGTTTGGTACGCATTCAACTAATTTCATTTTGCCTCCATATTTTTTGATTATTATATATTTTTAATTTTA
>CAZJNG010000428.1:0-2575 GCA_964547265.1 uncultured Candidatus Cloacimonadota bacterium
GTTACCTCAAGCCGGACCATGATCATCTTTATTTTTGCAATAAGGAATACTTGGGAATGTACCTCCCCAAATCGAAGAACAACCTGTAGCATTTGCAATGATCATTCTATCGCCAAAGAATTGTGTGATAAGTTTTACATAAGGTGTTTCACCGCAACCTGCACAAGCTCCTGAGAATTCCATTAATGGTTGTTTAAATTGGCTTCCTTTTACAGTTTGTTCTTTCCATTCACCTACAATATCTTCAGGAAGATTGATAAAGAATTTATAATTTTCTTCTTCGCCAAGTTCGCGTTCTTCTTGGATTGGTTTCATAACAAGAGCTGCTTTTGGACATTCATTAACACATGCTACACATCCTTGACAATCGTCAATATATACTTGTAATTTATATTGTAAATCATTTTTACCCATTGCTTTTAATGTTTTAAAGCCGGCAGGTGCATCTTTTAAGTCATCTTGTGCAATTTGTTTTGGTCTTATAGCTGCATGAGGGCAGACAAAAGAGCATTGATTACATTGAATACAATTTTCAGGAATCCAATGAGGTACAAATGCAGCAACACCTCGTTTTTCTAGTTGGGTTGTGCCTGAATCCATTACTCCATCGACAGGCATTTGACCTACGGTGATTTGGTCTCCTTTTTCTCTCATGATAGGTTCGATGATATTCTTAGTAAAATCATTTGAATTATCAGGAATAAGTTGTTTCATAGGTGTCGCTTTTCCCGGTAATGTTGTTGGTACTTGAACTTCAACAAGTGCTTCATTGGTGCTGTCAACAGCTTTCCAGTTCATCTCAACGACATCATCACCTTTTTTCCTATAAGATTTATCAATTGATTTTTTAATCATTTTGAGTGCTTCATCTCTTTCTAATACGCCAGATATCAAGAAAAATGCAGTTTGCATAACAGTATTAATTCTTGAACCTAAGCCTACAGTGTTCGAAATTGCAAGAGCATCAATATTAAAGAATTTAATTTTCTTTTCGATGATTGTTTTTTGCATATCTTCTGTAAGGTGTTGGAAGACTTCATCTCTATTCCAGTTTGAGTTTAAAAGGAAAGTACCTCCTTCTTTAATGCCGGCAAGCATGTCATATCTTCCGATAAAAGCTTGGTTATGGCAAGCAACAAAGTCAGGTTTTTGAACTAAGTATTGAGATTTAATTAAAGATTTTCCAAATCTCAAATGGCTTCTTGTAATACCACCGGATTTTTTAGAGTCATACTGGAAATATCCTTGAGCATACATATCTGTATTATCACCGATGATTTTAATACTGTTTTTATTTGCTCCAACAGTACCATCGGAACCAAGCCCCCAGAAAAGACAACTAATTGTCCCTTGAGGAATAGTACTGATTTCAACAGTTACATTTAAAGATTTGTGAGTAACATCGTCAAGAATACCAACTGTAAAGCCATGGAATGCATCTCCGTCTAAGTGATCATAGATTGCTTTAACCATGCTTGGAGTAAACTCTTTTGAAGAAAGTCCGTAACGACCTCCAATAATCATAATGTCTTTTTTATCTTTTAAAGCGGTAACAACATCTTGATATAAAGGTTCGCCAAGAGAACCAGGCTCTTTTGTTCTGTCTAAAACAGCAATTTTTTTGCATGATGCAGGAATTACATTGATAAAATGTTTTAATGAGAATGGTCTGAATAAACGAACTTTTACTAAACCAACTTTATAACCATTATTATTTAAGTAGTTGATTGCTTCTTCTACCGTTTCACAACCGCTACCCATTGCAATTATTATTTTATCTGCATCAGCGGCACCAACATAATCAAATAGATTATAAGTTCTGCCTACTTTGCTTGATACAAGTTTCATATATTCTTCTACAATATCAGGGCATACATCATAAAATCTATTAACAGTTTCTCTTCCTTGGAAATAAACATCAGGATTTTGTGCACCAACCTTGATTTTTGGATCATCAGGATTTAATGCTCTTGAACGAAATTCTTCAATATATTTTGTGTCAAGCATACTTTTTAAAGTTTCATAATCAGTAACTTCAATTTTTTGAACTTCATGTGAATTTCTAAATCCGTCAAAGAAATGCACAAAAGGTATTTTAGATTTTAATGAAGTTAAGTGAGCAACTGGTGCTAAATCCATAATTTCCTGAACAGATGCTGAAGCTAATAAACCAAACCCTGTATTTCTCACAGACATAACATCTGAATGGTCACCAAATATTGATAATGATTGAGCAGCTAATGAACGAGCTGAAACATGGAAAACTGTCGGCAATAATTCTCCTGCTATCTTATGCATATTTGGTATCATTAATAATAAACCTTGTGATGCGGTAAAGGTTGTAGTTAAAGCACCTGCGGCCAATGAACCGTGAACTGCTCCGGCAGCACCTGCTTCTGATTGCATTTCAACCACTTCAACAGGTTGATCAAATACATTTTTCATTCCTACAGAAGCCCAAGCATCAGCTAATTCTCCCATGTTAGATGATGGAGTGATTGGATAAATAGCTGCAACATCACTATAAGCATAAGCTACATGAGCTGCTGCAGTATTTCCATCCATAGTTTCTTTT
>CAZJNG010000429.1:0-2574 GCA_964547265.1 uncultured Candidatus Cloacimonadota bacterium
TAATACAAGGTTCACCCTTGTTACGCCCAAACAGTTTTAGCTAGACTCCGGCAATTTCTTGTACTCACAGGAAATTGACAACAAATGACGAATGAAAAGCAAAATTTTCTTCTTGACAAATAATAACTTAAAAACTTTAAATAGTTCTCAATAAAGTATGGAGATGAAATTGAATAATAAAGGTTTGGTCATCATTTGTGCAGGATATGAATGCAGTGTTCATATGAGATTTTATATAATCTGCAAGTTAAAACTTCCCCTTACAAGAATCCAAAATCTTTGTTGAGCATGAAATAACTTAAAAAGGGAATTAATAATATATGAAGAATTTCAAAGAAAAAGCAGACTTGATTTGGCGAGTGGCAGATTTGCTTCGCGGCGATTACAGGCAGTCGGATTATGGGAAAGTCATCCTTCCATTAACTGTTCTTAGACGGCTGGATTGTGTACTTGAACCAACTAAGCAAAAGGTGCTTGATTATTTACCCAAGTTGGATTCACTAAAAGACAGTGCAAAGGACATTACTCTTAATAAAATTGCCGGTTTTAATTTTCACAACAGGAGCTTATTCAATTTTGACAAGCTTATTGCCGATCCGAATAATGTTTCTGTGAATCTCAGAAATTTTATCAACGGTTTTTCTGGCAGTGCCAGAGAAATTATTGAGTATTTTAATTTTGATGACCAAATAGACCGCATGGATGATAATAAAACAGATATCCTATATAGAGTAGTTAAATCATTTCAGGAGATTGACTTGAAAGACATGGACTCTATGGAAATGGGTTATGTCTTTGAAGACTTGATCAGGAGATTTGCTGAACAATCCAACGAAACAGCCGGAGAGCATTTTACTCCAAGAGAAGTTATTCGCTTGATGGTAAATGTGTTGTTTGTTGAAGATAAAGATATCCTTGCCCAAGATGGTATTGTAAAAACTCTTTATGACCCTGCCTGTGGAACCGGCGGAATGCTATCGGTGGGCGAACAGTATATAAAAGAGCTTAATCCCAAAGCTGATTTAAAAGTTTTCGGACAAGAAATTAATCCTGAATCTTATGCTATCTGTAAATCTGATATGCTAATAAAAGGACAAAACCCAAGCAATATTAAATTTGGCAATACCTTTACTATTGATGGTCTTGAAGATGAGAAATTTGATTATATGCTTTCTAATCCTCCTTTTGGTGTAGATTGGAAAAAAGCACAAAATATCATTAAAGCTGAGTCAGACAAAAAAGGGATGAGCGGTCGATTTGGTGCAGGTTTGCCGAGAATCAATGACGGTTCTTTACTCTTTTTACAACATATGATTTCTAAGATGAAAGCGGATGGGTCGCGTATAGCTATAGTATTTAATGGTTCTCCATTATTTACAGGAGCTGCTGAAAGTGGCGAAAGCAATATAAGGAAATGGATTATAGAAAATGACCGACTTGAAGCAGTCATTGCTTTGCCTGACCAACTCTTTTACAATACAGGTATTAGCACATATATCTGGGTTATAACTAATAATAAACATCCTGAACGCAAAGGCAAAGTTCAACTCATCAATGCTACAGGTACAAAAGATGAGGAATTATGCAAACAAGGCAAACTGGATTTTAATAGATTTTGGCAAAAGATGGATAGAAGTCTTGGCAATAAAAGAAAGAAAATAGTTGAAAACGAAAACACAAAAGGTATAGGTTTTATAACTCAACTCTATGGCAACTTTGAAGAAAATGATTTCTGCAAAATCTATCCCAATGATTTCTTTGGTTACCGGAGAATAACTGTTGAACAGCCATTAAAAGAGAAGAGTAAGATTGTAAAAACCAAAGGACAGCCAAAGCCGGATACATCTCTTAGAGATTATGAAAATATTCCTTTTCTAAAAAAGGATGCCAATGGAAAACTCGTTCCGCAAACTATTGAAGAGTACTTTGAAAGAGAAGTTAAACCTCATTTACCTGAGGCTTGGATTGACCACAGCAAAACCAAAATCGGCTATGAAATTAATTACACCAAATACTTTTATGAGTTTAAACCTTTGAGACCTTTAGCGGAAATCAAAGCCGATATTCTTGCTTTGGAAGAGAAGACTTTGGAAGCTGAAAAGAGGGTGTTGGACTAATGGAAGAAAATAATGTAATAATATATAACACTGTAGATGGCAAAGCTTCAGTTACGCTTTACGCCAAAGACGGAATGGTCTGGATGAACCAAAATCAAATTGCAGAACTTTTTGACACCTCAATCCCAAATATCAGCATGCACATATCTAACATATTAAAAGAAGGTGAGTTAGTCGAAAAATCAGTTATTAAGGATTACTTAACAACTGCCTCTGACGGTAAAAACTACAAGGTCACTTTTTACTCATTAGAGATGATTTTGGCTATTGGTTTCAGAGTAAGAAGTAAAAGAGGAACACAATTCCGGATCTGGGCAAATCAAAATCTTAAAGAGTTTTTAATCAAAGGCTTTGTGATGGATGATGAAAGGCTTAAAAACCCTGATGGAAGACCTGACTATTTTGATGAACTTTTAGAGCTAATCAGAGAAATTAGAGCTTCTGAAAAAAGGTTTTA
>CAZJNG010000430.1:0-2572 GCA_964547265.1 uncultured Candidatus Cloacimonadota bacterium
TTAATGTAAACTGTAAACCTGATTTTGCGGTCTATCTAAACAAAGATGATTATTACACTATCCCAAATCCAAGATTAACCGGAACGAGATTTACAGGCTCAAAATTATTTTTTGAAAATAATGAAAAAGCTATACTTGTTTATAAAAAAATTGATAAAGGTGCTGTTCTTTATTTTGGTGCAAGATGGTCTTTTTCTGATGAAAGATTTAATCACAAAGAGAATTCAACTTTACTCAGGAAAATAATTACTATGCTTTTAGATACTGAATTATATTTTTCAGATGTAAATACACGAATGACTAAGACTCAAAGGCACAGATTACTACATGGCTTTCCAATGCCTGAAGCAAATGTTTTAGTTGACAACTACTATATCCAAAACATTAATGAAATTGAAATTGACAATAACAAAAAAATTGCATTAGGAATAATTCCCCATCCAATGTGCAATCCTCAAATCAAAGCTTGTGGGTATTGTCCATTCCCTCACGAAGACTATAATCAAGAGAGGATGGAAAACAGTATTTTATCAGTCATAAAAGAACTCAATAAACTTACAGATAAACTTGAACTAAATCAAAGAGAGATAAGCTCAATCTATTTTGGAGGAGGTACTGCAACTCTTTCAGACAAAAATTTATTTGAAAAACTCTGTGAAGCAATACTTGAAAACCTTACAGTTTCTCCTGAAACAGAGATTACCCTTGAAGGAACTCCCTATGATTTCGTAAATAATAAAGCCCTTTTAGAAATACTAAAAAAATATTTCAAGCAAGCAGATTTAAGAATATCAATTGGCATTCAAACCTTTGATGAGGAGATACTTAAAAAAGCAGGCAGAAATATTAATAATGCTCAGGGTACTGTTGAAGAAGCTGTAAAGATTGCCAGAAAAGCAGGATTTAGAGTCTCAGGAGATTTTATGTTTAATTTCCCTGAGAGAGATTCTTTTGAATTTATAAAAAAGGATTTAGAAAAAGCAATTGAACTTGGATTAGAACATATCTGCTGGTATAATCTTGTCCTAAATGAAAGTATTCAAACTCCGTGGACTAAAGATAAAAACATCAAAATACCTAATCAGGAAATTTCCTTAGAAAACTGGAAACAACTCTATGAACTACTCTTACAAAATAACTATGAAGCTGTAACAGTAACTGATTTTCGTCTTAAAAATAGCCCTGAAAGCATTTATCAATATGAAGAAGATTTACGAACTCCAGAAAAAACAGACTGGATTGGAATTGGCAGCTATGCTATTTCCCTAATTACAGATAAATCATTTAAAAAAACTGTTAAGGTTATCAATCCCACAAATTTAGATGAATATTTAGAAAAAATCAGAATTAATAATATCGGTTGGCATACTCGTTTTGACTTAAAAGAAGATGATTTAAAACTATACTGGATATCAAGACAAATCAAAGGAACAAAAATATCTTTATCAGCATATCAAGAGCTTTTTAAAAGAAATATTAAAGATGATTTTCATAATGAAATAAAAGCCTTAGAATCAAAAGAACTGATTATAGAAAAAGATGATTTCTTATACCTCACAGTAAAAGGTTTTTACTATGCAGATACAATAGCAGGACATTTTGCATGGATGAGAGTAAATGAATTAGCAACAAGAAGATATCTCGGAAAAGTTGTTAAAAAAACAATCTTTGGCAGTACTCATTATCGCAATGATGGAGATGTCTGGTTTAACGATTCAGTTATTCACTATATGGGATGATGCTTGTCATATATTAACTAAAAAAAAGATTGATTAAACAAGCCACAATACATTAATTATTTAAAACAATAACAGTAGTCGCCTGGAGACTAAAAACTTATGCTTAAGCCTACGGGCGACTAATTTAAATCAGAAAAATCTAACAAGGAGAGAAGTATGTCTATACAGGATTATAATATCTATGAACTAAGACAAAAATACTGTTTTGGATGGGACAAAGTAAGTAAAGCTCAATTTAATGAATTTCAAAAACACTTTACAAGCAAACTTTTTAGACTGAATTATGTTACTTTAAATGAAGATGAAGTTTTTAATTTTAACAATTTCCTTTTTCATTTTTACAACAAAGAAAGATATAATCATTCTATTTGCAACTTTAATTGGGAACTCTTTGATGAATCAGAAGAAGAACTCATCAACAATTTAGAATTTAATGAAAAATGGTCTCCTGAAGAACAAGCAACTTATTATATGATTAAAAGTAGAAAACATGTCAAAGAAAAAGATTATTTTAAAGCAATCTCTGTCATTGATGAAGCAATCAAAATTAACCCGGATTATTATGAAGCACTTTACCTAAGAGGTGTATATCGTCATAATAACAATCATTACAGAGATGCAAGTAAAGATTTTAAAAAAATAATTGCAGTGAATCCTCTTTATAAAATGAGATTAAGCACTCTCTCAAAAGCAAACGAATATTTTGATAAATCTAATAAAAAGAGATTTGATGCTCTATGCATAGAAATAAGAAAATATTTTAAAGCAAATAAATATTCAAAACAAGACTATGACTGTTTTTTTAAAAGATGTTTTGGAAATGCTCTGTATCT
>CAZJNG010000431.1:0-2565 GCA_964547265.1 uncultured Candidatus Cloacimonadota bacterium
CATTAAGCTATTCATTAGCAGAATCAAATGATGTTCAGGTTAAGATTTATAATGTTAAAGGCGAACTGGTCAGAGTACATAATGAAAACAACAAAGGAAAAGGACATCATCAGTTTGTCTGGAATGGTAAAGATGATAACAATAAAGATTGCGGAACAGGTATCTATTTCTTTAGACTCCAAGCCGGCGAATACAGCCTTACTAAAAAAGCATTACTTGTTAAATAAAAAATAACTATACAATAAAAGGGAGTTCCTCGCGAAGTAGGGACTTCCTTTTTTTTATCCAACATTCCGCAGTTATACTTTATACTGTTGTTCATGCATCCTTGCTTACATGTAAAACTATAACTTACACTTCGCACCCTGTTTTGCATATTTTTTTAGAATATATTTTATATTACTTGAGGCATTAATGTTTACTTCAAATTGCAAAAAGAATTTTTAGATTGAGTGAGTCACCTGATAACTAATTTAGATGTGTTTCTGTTTTTATGGGTAGTCGTTTTAACTATAAATCTAAAGAAATAAAAAAGCTGATGAATCTACGATATTTATCATCGACCATCAAACGATAAGAGGCTTCAGTATGAATACTACCGGAAAAAGAATATCTCAGTAAGACAGATGAAAAATAACCTTCTCCGTTTATAATTTGCAAAAAATTATTATATCTCCCTGAATAATCATAATAGTACAACGGCATTTCTGTATCAAATACTCCTACTCCAAAGTCAAATTGTAATCTATTGATTTCTAGTTTGATACTTTGATTTACGAGGTATGCATTTTCTACAATTTGTTTTTGAGGATATTCTCGTATTTGGTAATACCAGTTAAGGTTTGTTTTTACTTGCTTTGTTTCTAACTGATACCATTTTAAATTATAATAGGTTCTTTTCCTGTCATATAGTTTTGAAACAATATCAAAACTTCTCCAATCCTGATCAAACTTCTGCTTTATGGAAGTATCAAATCTTAATAACTTAAAATTCATATACTTAACACCGTATGCAGTGCCTATTTTTTTATCTGCATATCTTTCAATCGGTTCAAGGTTTTGAAAAATATCTGCATAAGCTTTAACTCCAAAACTATGATTCTTTATCTCAACTTTATAGAACAACCCTTGTTCGTTATTTTTTTGTAAGTTTTCACAAAGAAAGTTTGCATATTCAGAAAAATACATTTCTGCAATATATCGAAAGGCAAAAATTTGCTTAAAATAACCTTTGTTATATCTTATACCTCCTAAAAATGCACTAGAATTATGAGCATGAGCAAATTCTAAAAAGAGTCGATACTCTGAATAATCATAAGAATTAGATATTGAAAAACTTATGTCATTATCTTTATAGTTTGAATTCAAGAAACTATTTTCATATTGATTAAAGTTTAACAAGATACTTTGATGATAATTTTTTGATTTATACAATGAGACACATCCGAAGTTGAAATAATTGATTTTATCAGTAGGGTCTAAATCGTTCAAGGTTATTTTATCAATTTTATCATCTTTTAACCTTACTCCAATCGGCTTATTAGAACTAAACACAATAAAAGATAATCTGTTATTTATCTTGTTTTCGACAGCAACTCCCATGAAATTTCTACTAAATCTATCTTTAGCTGTAGGGGTGATGTTAGCTCCTGTTTTTGAAAAGTCAATATCAAAACCTGCTTTTTCAGAAAGAAAACTATTTTTGCTAAAGAGTAGTCCGTAAGCATTTTGTAGCTTATATTCTCCAATTACCAGTTTTGTTTTTTTGAAATAACCTGTCAAACTAAAACCAAAAAATTTTTCACTTGAGCCTTTTGTTTCTGAAAATTCTTTCTGAAGTAGAATCGAATAACAATTATAATGTACCGAATAATAGTTTAATTCTTTAAACTCATCATTAAGTCTATTATATTTAACAATGCTTTCCAGTTTTGAGTTAAGTTTACAGGTTTTAGAAAAAACGAGATAAGGTAATAATAACTCAATCTTTTCATGAGTTAAACCTGCATCTCTTAAAGAATATCTATCAACAATTACCGCTTTATTCCTATAATTAATTATCAGTCGAATATCTGATTCGGCTAGAAAAGGTAATTGTTTTAAATCATCTTCATCTGCATACTGCAAGTTTATTTGAAGCGGATATTCTTCAGTATCGATTATGTTTTCTTCATCAAAGATTACTGTTTCTTGAGCAAAGCATAATGAAAAATTACTTAAAGCTATAATTACGATAAGACAGAATAGCAGATATTTGTGATTCATGCAGATAATTAATACTGAACAGAGTCATAAAAAAAACAACCCTGTTCAGTATGATAAATAACTTAAGTTAAGCTTTGTTTAACTTCTTTTTTAATGCGACTTATATCTTCTTCTGCAATTTGAAGTTCAAAAGCAATCTTCTCAATTACATTTAATTCGGGGATATTAACTTCATTTTCAGCCATAGCAAGATAAAAACAAATACGCAAGAGATATTGTCTTTTTTGTGGGTTTTTTTCGTAAATTTTATTGATATTATCAAAAAGTCCGAGAGCAAAGAAGATGCCAATATAAAGCTTT
>CAZJNG010000432.1:0-2561 GCA_964547265.1 uncultured Candidatus Cloacimonadota bacterium
AAATAACACCCACGAAAATTTATAAATCTAATAATCCGGTTGAAACAATTAATGCAATAACTAAAAAATTAAAAAAACTGCCTTAAGCGAGTTCATTTAAACAACTTATTCTGACTTTTCAGATAATTCTGCCCAAACATCGTATTTACTTTGAAGTTGATTATTGATTTCTTCCAACCTCTGTGATAGCTTATTATAATCATAATAATTAAGGCTTTGCCCATTTTCTGCCATTTTTTTATTTAGATTATTTTGTTCTGTTTCTAATAAATCAATATCTTTTTCAGTCTGAACGAGTAATTGCTTTTCTTTAAAGCTTAATTTCTTTTGATTTTTTGGAGGTTTTACTTGAATATTTGAAACACTTGTTTTATCTTTTTCAGTACTTTCCTCATTAAATTTTTTAACTAGAAGGTAGTCAGAATAGTTTCCGGGGAACATTTTTATTGTTTTATTTTCTTCAAAAATAAAGAGATAATCTACAATTCTATCAAGAATAAACCTGTCATGAGAAATCAGTAAGATACATCCATGATATGCATCAAGAAAATCTTCAAGTATTTCAAGTGTTCGAATATCTAAATCATTAGTAGGCTCATCAAGTATCAGAAAGTTAGAACCAAAAACTAAAGATGAAAGTAAAAATAATCTTTTCTTTTCTCCACCTGAAAGACTTGATATTTTACTCATCTGCATCTTACGGTCAAATAGAAATTTTTCAAGCAACTGTTCTGCTGAATGAACTGTTCCATCTTTAGTTTTAAAATGATCCGCATAAGATTTAATATATTCAATTACAGATAATCTTTCATCAAGCTCGGGGTCAGTTTGTGATAAGTAGGCAATATTTGTATTTAGTCCATACTTGATTTTACCTTTGACAGGATTTAATTCGTTAGTAATTATTTTGATTAGCGTAGTTTTACCACAACCATTAGGACCTATTATCCCTATCCTATCCATTTTTTGAAAGTTATAAGAAAAATTATCTAATAAAACATTATCATCAAAAGCAATTTTTAGGTTATGTAATTCTAAGATAGTTTTCCCTAATCTTTGATTTGAAAATGAAATCTCAAGTTCTTGATTAGTTGTTAAGTAAGATTTATCTATAAGTTCTTTAACTCTGTCTATATGATCTTTTGGTTTTGAGGATCTTGCTTTTGCACCTCTGTTCAACCATTTAAGTTCTTTTTTTAATTGAGCTTGTCGCCTGTTTTCTTTTCTTTGTAAGTCAACTTCTTCTAAAGCTTTTCTTTGTAGATATTCTGAATAATTACCCGGATAAAATTGAATTTTACCATTATCAATTTCTAAGATTTTATTTGCAACTGTGTCTAAGAAATACCTGTCATGAGTCACAAAGATAATTGTTCCTTTGTAGTTTAAAAGATAATCTTGTAACCATTCGATAACATCAGTATCAAGATGATTGGTTGGTTCATCCAATAGCAATATATCCGGTTTATCAAGCAAAATACGAGCTAAATCAACTCTCCTTTGCTGACCTCCTGAAAGACTTGCTATAGGCATTTCAAGATTTTCAAACCCTAATATCGTCAAGATTGATTTTGCTTTATATTCAATATCCCAAGCATGCTCTCTTTCTATTTGATGTTGTAATGCAAGTTGTTTTTGATATAAATCATCAGAAAATTCTTCTTCCAACTGCTTTGACAATATCTTATAATCTTTCAATAGAGAGAAATGAGGATGTTTTGAAGAATAAATTTGTTCTAAGATTGTCAAAGATTTATCAAGTTGAGGCATTTGTGAGAGGTAATCAATCTTTAAATTATTTTGAGTGATTATTTGCCCGGTATCAGGATATTCTAACTTGCTTAAAATCTTTAGTAGAGTAGATTTGCCGCAACCATTAATACCCATTAAACCAATCTTTTCACCTTCATGAATACCAAATGTAACCGGATTAAACAATAACTTCTCAGCATATTTTTTACTTATATTTTCTACAGAAATTACACAATCAGCCATTAATAAGCCTCCAAACTTGAATTAAATTCTTGATAATAATAATTACATTTTTTGTCAAACAAAAAAAGTTTATCGGTAAATTATACCAATAAACAAAATATGCAGTATTAATAAAAATAAATTATTATTAAAAAAACTGATTAACCCTTATAATACCATACGACAATTAGTTATCATTAGAATAATTAACATATTTAAAAAAACATACTATAAGCAATTAACAAGAGACCTCCAAGAGGGAAAAAGCATCTTGGAGGTCCCTCATAGATTGACTTAACATTCATTAGTAATTTGCATTATTTTATCGGTATAGTAAATGCTACTAAATGTTAACCGTAAATTTATGTACTTCAACTAAATGTTATGTTTTTATGCCTATTAAAAGTAATAAAGAATCTGCATATACCAAAACTCATAATCACTCTTTTTTGGAATAATTCCTGACATATATTTTCTTATTTCTATAATAAAATTAACTAAAAAAGTATCATCACAAATAATTGCTATAAGTGAACACCAAAAAGGGAGAACGGGGTCAATGGCTTTTATCTTGATGAACCTAAACC
>CAZJNG010000433.1:0-2557 GCA_964547265.1 uncultured Candidatus Cloacimonadota bacterium
CAAACCTGTTTTGTTCAAAGTAAATACCGGCAATTTTCATCCTTATATCAGCAATAGTAACGAATTTTTCAGGTTTATTCTCTCGGTTGGCTTTCTGCATAGCTATTTCGTAAGTATTTAAAGAATAATCTAATCTGTTATCTGTTTTTAAGTCATCAGCAAATCTGATTATTTTACTGACAGGCAACCTCTCATAAACCTCACCTGCACTAATAAAATCTTCAGCAACAATCAAAGAAAAAGCATATAATTCTATAACCGATTCAGTATCCTTTTCAATATCTATATACTTTTTTAATAATGAAATTCTTGACTTATCTTCGATTAAGAATTCATTAAATCTATTTCTATAAAAATATAAATGACTCGGATTAAGTTTTAAATGCTTAATTGATTCATCAAAAAATAATTCAATATTTTTTAAAAAATAATGAGCATTAGACAACTCAAATGAATGTAGATTGTCATCATTTGCAACCGTTCTTGCTTTTAGATAAATTTTAATCGAAATATCAAAAAGTCTGGAACTCTCAAAAATTCTAGCAAAATCACGATAATGTTGCATCTGCCCTGAATTTTTATTAAGCCAATCAAAGGTAGCTTTTTCAGCTTGTTTAAGATTATTTTTTTTTATCATCAAGATAACTTCTTGTTTCTGATAAAAAAACGGAGATACTCTATTCCGCACATTATCAAGTACATTTTCAGCAGTAGTTAAATCAGAATTAAGATACAATGCATTTAAATATGGCTCTAAAACAGTTTCATTGTCAGGATATTTAGCATATAATTCTTGATAAATTTCTAAAGCTCTGGTAAATTGATTTCTGTTTTCGTGAGTTTTTGCCTGAGTTAAAAGAATTCTTAACTCATCATACTGTGCATTAAGAACAAGTACTACAAACAATAAACCTAATAATATATATAATTTTTTTCTCATATTTCTTAACTTAATTTGTCTTAAAAATCTGTCAACTAAAAAATTAAGCAAATGAACTTAATGTCTCTTCAAAAAGCTTCTTGTTAATGTCATATAATATGTCTATTAACTCATTTTGCCAATAAATAATATTTTTATCATCATTTAATTGTATATATACATCTATTAATTCTCTAATAATTGTATCCTTACTTACTAACTTAAAAGACTCATTATAGGTGTCTAATGATTTTAAAAAGTACTTTTCCGCAGATTCAAAATAAGAAAAGACACTCATGTTAAGACCTTTAAGATAATAAATATAAGTTTCTAAATCATTATTTTTCAAGTCATTATTAATAATCTCAGCTTCTTCAATATATGATAAGGCATTTTCTGCTTCCATTTTTTTCAGATACGCTAATGCTATGTTTAGTAAGTTGTTACAATAGTTTACATTTAATTTGTTTTGATTATATTTATTACTTATAGACAAAGCCTCTAATAAGCTTTTAATAGCCATATCATAATCTTCTTTAACTATATATGCCACGCCTAGATTTATTAAAGCGACTGACTTGATTAACTCTAGCTTAATACCTTCGTGACTATCACAATTTTCAAGTTTATAATTAACTGCCTCATTAAGATACTGTATTGATTTGTCAGTCATTCCTGTTTCTTTAAATACTATGCCAATATTATTCAGTGAAGATAATATGCACTTATGATCATTTTCTTTAACAGCAAGAAAATACGCTTTAAAAAAATATTCCAGCGACTGTTTTGAGTCTGAGGAAATACTGCCTAAAGCATTATAAGAAACTGTAATCCCGGCTTTATAATTAATTTCTTCTGAAATCTTCAAAGTACATTCCAAAATGCTCTTTGCTTCTTCATAAGATGCAGAATTCCAAGCTAATCGCCCTAATGAAATAAGTTTCTCAATCTTTTCAGGGGTATTATCTTCATTAAGTATTTTTTTATACTCAGTCATTATGTCGCGTTTTTTCAATTTATTCTTCCACTTCTTGAGATACTCTATCGCCAATGAACTTTTTCATTATATAATTAATAAACTCTATTGAACTGATAATCCTTGTCTGTGCAGATACACATTCAAATCCAAGCTTCTCAAAAAAACCTTTGGAACTAATGCTTGATTCAGTCGTAACAACTTCAAGTTTTAATTCTTTCGCTTTAGCAATAATCTCATTTAATAATCTCTTACCCAAGCCTAGATTTTGATAATCTTTATGAATATAAAAACAATTTAAGTATCCGTCTGATGACATGTCTGCAAAACCCAGTATCTTATTTGATTCTTCATTATTCTCTATTATAAATGAATAATGATCATGGAAAAGCTTTAGAAATTTTTCCTTGTCGGGTTCTTTTTCAGCCCAAGCATTGACTTGTTCTAATGAGTAGTCTTTTGAATTTATCGTATGTACTGTTTCATAAAATAGTTCTAAGATTTCATCCAAATCATTATCTTTAAATGACCTGATACTTATACTATTGAACATTCATGCTCCTTTTCTTTAAAAATAATAATACTTTAAAATTTTTTCAATGTCTTCCCAACCAAACGGCTTAAGAATAAAATCATCTACTCCGGCTCTGACAAACTGAAAT
>CAZJNG010000434.1:0-2556 GCA_964547265.1 uncultured Candidatus Cloacimonadota bacterium
GAAGTTCCTTTAAGTGTATGAATATTTCGTAATAAATCATCAAGCTTACGCTCGGATAAATTATCCTCTATTTCTGAAAGGTCTTTTTCTAAATCAAGGTTGAACTGATTGATTAATCTAAGATAAAGCTTTATATTGCCGCCAATTCGATTTATACTGTCAACTATCTGTAATCCCGGCATACTATCAGGCAAACCATCTTTTTGTTTATTAATTGCCACATTAATACCTAAATAAATTTTTAAGATTCTTTGTAATTCTTCAGGTTCAAAAGGCTTTGAGATATAATCATTCATACCGGCTTTAATACATTTTTCTCTGTCACCGGACATAGCGTGTGCTGTCATTGCAATAATAGGTAATTCCTTGTTTTTAACATCTGAACGGAGCATTTTTGTTGTGTCAAATCCGTCCATTTCAGGCATTTGTATATCCATTAAAACCAAATCATATTTAAATTTACTAATCATCTCATAAGCTATCTTACCGTTGTCAGCAAAATCAACTGAAATTCCATAAGCTTGCAAAAATTCACCGGCTACCTCTTGATTTATTTTATTATCTTCAACTAGAAGAATTTTTTTATCTTTATAGTCCTCATAATTATTAACAAGAGCTAACTCATCATTAATCTGCTTTTTAACACATGATGGAGTCACCATACAGTATTTAATAAGGGTATTAAAGACATTTTCAACACTAAACGGTTTAGATATTGTACCATCAATAAGTTTTTCATCATATATTAACCGTTCATCAGAATTATCAGAATCAATAACCAGAATAAAATTAGAAAAAGGCATCATATCTCTTAAATAAGTAATTTGATTTATATATTTGCAACAAATAAAAACAAAATCATATTGTTTATTATTATTTAGCTTATTTCGTGTTTCTATGGAATCATAAATATCAATATTAAAATCTAGTGAAGATACTATCCTTTTATATAATTCTAATGAAATTTTGTTATCATCTAAATATAAAATATTTAAACCTGCTTTATTTGTAAGTGAAGAGAATGATTTAAGACTGTAATCCTGAATAAAAGGTAAATCAATGATAAAAGCACTTCCAAGATTCAAAGCACTTTCTAGCCATACCTTACCACCCATCAACTCCGATAATTTCTTGCAAATAGAAAGCCCTAATCCGGTACCACCATATTTCCTGGAAATTGTAGCATCTGCTTGTTCAAAAGGAGTAAAAATCGTGGCTACTTTAGCAGCATCAATACCTATACCTGTATCTTTTACTGTAAATCTTAACTCTAAAGCATTTCTCTTATTTATGTAATCATGTTTTGATTTGATAAGCTCTGCCTTAAAAGTGATCTTCCCCTTTTCAGTAAACTTTACAGCATTACTTAAAAGATTAATTAATATCTGCCCTAAACGCAAGGAATCACCATTAACAAAGAGAGGTAAATCCTCAGCTATTTCAACCTCAAATTCAAGACCTTTAGCTATTGCTCTGTCCTCAAACATATTTATCACATTTTGCAAGACTTCATTAAGTAGAAAAGTTCTTCGTTCAATTAACAAGCTTCCTGATTCGATTTTCGAATAATCAAGTATATCATTTAATATATTTAGCAATGTTTTGGACGATAATTGAATTTTATCAATATATGCTTTAAATTCAGGATTACTTAGTTTTTCCGATAAGATATGACTAAGCCCTATGATAGCATTCATGGGAGTCCTAATCTCATGACTAACATTGGCTAAAAACCTACTCTTAGTTTGATTTGCTATTTCTGCTTTCATAGCCATTTCATTAGCTCTTTGGTTTGCCATCTCAAGATCACGATTTACTTTCCTTAAAAATTTCTCTGTTTCTTTTTTATCAGAAATATCCTCAAAGACTGTTACAAACTGTCCCTTTTTAGGAGATACTACAGAGATTTTAAAATATTTTAATAGTTTTGGATAATAAATGTCAAAGCTGTAAGGAATACCATCATTAGCTATTTTTTCATAGATTTCTAGATGTGGAGGTGTAATTTGAGGAAATAAATCAGTAATTTTTTTTCCCATAACCTCTTCAGCCTTAAATCCTGTATGTTTTTCATAACCCGGATTAACTTCAAGAATTTTGTAGTTTACTGCTCTGTTATTCTCATAAATAATTTCATGTAATGCAACTCCTTCAGTTATGCTGTTAAATATAGTTTTATATTTACTATCATAATTATCATTCAGATTAATGTCTGAATCATCAACAATAATAGAACTGTTGGATATACAATGAAAATAAAAATTTGAATATCTTTGTTTATCAATCTGAAAATGAAATTTATAGCTAAAATCTTTTTTCTGCAATAAAAGGTTTTTTATTTCTGTAAAATCAACATCATTTAAATGATTATAAAATAAACTTTCTGTTTCATTAAAGTATTTAGATTTAAATATGGAGTTTGTTTCTGCTATCTTCATTCCGGATAAATCATCTAAACTATATCTAATTGAAGCGATAGCAACAGGTATCTTATCAAACAAACCTTGATTTAAAAATTCTTCCATATCACATCCTAATCATTTTTATAATTAAAAT
>CAZJNG010000435.1:0-2552 GCA_964547265.1 uncultured Candidatus Cloacimonadota bacterium
TATAAATGAAAGCATTAATCGACACTATCTCGTTCATAAGGAGTCTTTATATTTTGATTTTTTTTAAATGCTTCATTATATATTTTAACAATTTCTTGTCTTCTTGTTTTAAATCTATCTAATTTCTTTAACTGTGAAACAGCTAAAGCAGCTTGAATATCAGTTATTCTGTAATTAAATCCTAATGTTTGCATCTCATAAAACCAGGGACCAATCCATTCTAAATCCTGTATTTTAAAATTTGCTTTATCTTTTGTGATACCATGACTTCTCAGAAACAATAAGCGTTCATATAATTCTTTTGAGTTTGTGGTTATTGCTCCACCTTCGCCGCATGTAATAGTTTTAACGGGATGAAAAGAAAAAATAGTCAAATCTGAATATTTACAGTTACCTACAGGTGATCCATCTTCATAAAAACTGCCTATTGCATGAGCAGCATCTTCAATAATAAAAAGATTATTCTTATTTGCAATCTCTTGAATTTGTTTCATTTTTGCAGGTTGCCCTGCAAAATGAACAGGGATAAGTAGCTTTGTTTTATCTGTAATTTTTCTTTCAATTTCTAATGGATCAATTGTATAATCATCCTTATCAATATCTGCAAAAATTGGTACAAGATTATTGTAAATCATACAATTTGCCGATGCAACAAAAGTATTTGGCGATGTAATCGCTTCTGATTTTTTTTCAATTTCAAGAGCCAATACTGCAATATGTAGTGCGGCAGTACCATTTGAGACTGCAACACAATATTTTGCTTGTGTTATCTTACATATCTCATCTTCCATTTTTTTTATATAAGGACCTTGTGTTAGGTATTCACTTTTTAACACCTCAACAACAGAATCAATATCATCCTGTTCTATCCAATGTTTCCCATAACTTAGAAATTCCATTAATAATACCATCCAATCATTTTACATTTTTTTTTCAATCAAATCTTTTATTTGCTCAACTGATAAAAAATCTGAGTTAGTGCCACTATTATAAGTGAATCCAAAATCACACATTATCCCTTTGTAAGAATTACTCTCATTTAAGAATGATTCAATATTCCATAGATTTGTAGATGGTAAAATAACAAAATAATCTTTAAATTCAACAGTATTTAAAGAATCGGTTTCTGTTATCATTTCTTCATGTAATTTTTCACCTGGTCTAATTCCAACAATATTAATTTTCGCTTCTGGAGCGATAGCCTTTACTACATCAATAATTCTATATGAGGGAATTTTTGGCACAAACAATTCTCCTCCCCACATTCTACTGAAGTTTTGAAGCACAAAGTCCACACCTTCCTGCAGAGTGATGTTAAATCTTGTCATTCTTTCATCAGTAACAGTAAGGATTCCATTTTCTTTTTGTTTCATAAAAAATGGGATTACTGACCCCCTACTACCCATAACATTTCCATATCTGACAACAGAAAATTTAATTTCATGAGCCCCTTTAAAATTGTTAGCAGCTATAAAAAGTTTATCCGAAGCTAGTTTAGTAGCCCCATACAGGTTTATAGGTGCAGCAGCTTTGTCTGTGCTTAAAGCAATCACCTTCTTTACTCCAGCCTTTAAAGATGCCATGATAACATTTTGTCCGCCTATAATATTTGTTTTTACTGCTTCAAAAGGATTATATTCACAAGCAGGAACTTGTTTTAAAGCAGCAGAATGAACAACATAATCGACACCTTCCATTGCGAGCTCTAATCTTTTTAAGTCACGAATGTCACCGATAAAAAATCTTAATTTTGACTCGTAAGGTTTAAAAACTTCTGAAATCTGCATTTCATACTGTTTTAGTTCGTCTCGGCTATAAATAATAATTTTTTTTGGTTCATATTTTTTTAAGACTGTTTCTATAAACTTTTTACCAAATGAGCCTGTCCCACCGGTAACTAGCAATGTTTTATTATTTAACATAAAAACTCCTTTTAAGTTAGTTTGATTCTAAATTTAGCGATTTTTAAAAATCTTTTAATTGAATTAAGAAATATAAGTTTATCAAAAAGATAATAAATAATTAATACGACAATGAGGTTAAAAATAAAAATAATACTACTCATTACTAATAAGTCAATATAAGACCCTATACTCTTTTTATAAAATATAAAAAGAGGAATATTAAATGACATACAAAAAAGAATTAAAGCGTTCCGCTTAGTGGTTATTATTACGGGCAATTTTGTAACTTTTTTTGAAATGTAAAACATTAAATCAATATTTCTATATATACTTGCAAAGATTGATGAAAGTAATACCCCTACAATACCAAATTTAGGAGCAAGAATAATACCTCCAAGGACAATAATCAAGGCTTGTATAGTTGTTTGAGTTCTTGTTTCTTTAAAATGTCCAGCAGAAATGACCAGCATACCCTGTGGCACTTTCATAGAATGCAATAATCCATTAATAACAAACAAAATACCAAACAAAGGTACATTATAATTAATATCTGTAATGTTTTTTGTATAAATCTGTATAAATGGCATTATCATAACCAACAAGGTACCGTATAATGCTGAGGTAAGCATATTAAACATTAACTGGAAC
>CAZJNG010000436.1:0-2549 GCA_964547265.1 uncultured Candidatus Cloacimonadota bacterium
GGTTTACAACGCCCAGTCGTAGATATAGATTATAAAAAAAATAACCGAAATGGTTCTGTAAGTGCTTATAAACTTAGAATAATAGTTGAACTGGTTTTAGCAAAAAAACCAAAAACTTTGTTAGAAATTGGGACATTTGAAGGTAGAACAACTTTTAATTTAGCTAAAAACTTAAAAGATCAAACGCAAATTTTTGCAATGAACTTACCTCAAAATCAGTGTAATTTTGAAGTAGGTAAATTTTTTAAAGATACTGAATTTTCAAAACATATTACACAAATTTATGCTGATTCTACCAAATATGATTTCAGTTGTTTACCTAGTTTTGATTTTGTATTTATTGATGGAGGTCATGATTATGATACTGTTTTGAAGGACTCTATTAATGTTTATCAAAAATTAAATCCGAATGGGATAATATTATGGGATGATGTCGATTTGAATCATTTAGGAAGTACTCAAGCAATTTTTGATTTTTGTAAAAAATATGATTTAGATATGAAGATAATATCCGGAGCTTCTGCTGCTATAACATGGAGAGAAAGATAAGTGAAAAAAGCAATAGTTACAGGTGGAGCAGGTTTTATTGGTAGCCATATGGTTGAATTGTTATTATCTAAAAATTACAATGTGATTTGTATTGATAATATGTCTAACGGGCAAATAGATAATATAGAAATTTTTAAAGATAACCCATTATATGAATTTCATAAAATTGATTTAAGCAAACATTTTAATGATGAAGTATTTAAAAATGTTGATTATGTATTTCATATGGCAGCCTTAGCAGATATAGTTCCTTCTATTGAAAATCCGATTAATTATTATGAATCAAATGTTACGGCTACATTAAATGTTTTAGAGGCTTCTCGAAAGCATAACATAAAAAAAATAATTTATAGTGCATCTTCATCTTGTTATGGCATTCCCAATAAGTATCCTACTGATGAGAAAGCAAAGCTTAATCCACAATACCCTTATGCCTTAACAAAAAAAATGGGAGAAGATTTAGTTTTGCATTGGAATCAAGTTTATAAATTGCCGGTTGTTTCTTTAAGGTATTTCAATGTTTATGGCACAAGGGCAAGAACTAATGGTACGTACGGAGCAGTTTTTAAAGTCTTTTTAAAACAAAAATTAGAAAACAAGCCATTAACAATAGTTGGTGATGGAACACAATTAAGAGATTTTATTTATGTTTCAGATGTAGCTAGAGCTAATTTAGATTCAGCTGAATCTATTTTGAATGGAGAAATATTAAATGTTGGAACCGGAATACCTCAATCAGTAAATTATCTTGCAGATTTAATTAGTGGTGAAAAAAGATTTATTGAAGATAGACCCGGTGAACCAAAGGCAACTCATGCAGATATATCAAAAATTAAAGTAAAGTTAAAATGGGAGCCATTAGTGAAATTTGAAGATGGTGTGAAGATAATGTTAGAAAATATTGACTATTGGAGAGAAGCTCCTTTATGGGATGAAGAATCCATTAAAAAAGCAACTGAAACATGGTTTAAATATTTGAGGTAGATATGAAAACTTTTTCATTTATGAGTATTGTACCCGGATTCAGATTAAAACAAATTTTACATATGCTTTATTATTTTTTCTTTAAGCCTAGTCTTTATGATAGTTTTTTAAAATTAAATGTAAGATTTAATGATGGTTTAGTTGTTTTTAAAATTTATGGGATAGAGTATAGTTTAAAAATAAAGACATGTATGACATTCCATTTTTTAAGCTATTATTTAAATACAGAAATGCTTGCATATTTTCATAATTATATGCCGAAATCTGGAGATATAGTTTTTGACTTAGGAGGTTATATGGGTGCTTTTACTTTTTATATGTCAAAATTAGTTGGAGATAAAGGCAGAGTATATACATTTGAACCAAACCCTGAGAATTATTTAATAATTCAAAATATAATAGATGATAATAAGCTAACAAATGTTGTTTTAATCAAAAAAGGTATTTTTAACAAAACTGGTAATCTTGAGTTTTATGGCTCCGGATCAAGTGGTAACTTTGTAAATATTTATAATGAAGGAAGAAATAATACTTTTGAAGTTATTTCATTAGATGATTTTGTTAGACAATATTCAATTAACAGTATTAATTATATAAAATCAGATATTGAATCAGCTGAAATTCAATTGTTAGAAGGTGCTAAAGAATCTATAAAAAAGGGTGTTGTTAAAAATTGGGCTATAGCAAGTTATCATAGATTAACTAATGAAAAAAGAGCATATATTGATTGTGAAAAAATATTAAAAGATTATAATGTTGATTTTAAAACTAAATTCTGGGGCGGAACCACCCCTTTTGTTACTTATATAAGACAGGATAAACAATGAAAGTACCTTTTCTTTTTTTACAACAAGAGAACAATGAGTTTAAAAATGTTCTTATAAATAAAATATCTTCTGTTCTTGAAAAATCAAATTTTATATTAGGCGATGAAGTAAACTCCTTTGAAAGAAGAGTTGCTGATAAATACAATTATAAATATACGCTTGGTGTTAACTCAGGTACTGATGCCTTAT
>CAZJNG010000437.1:0-2548 GCA_964547265.1 uncultured Candidatus Cloacimonadota bacterium
CTACTACCTCTACATGATTGTGGACATCTTCAGCCGGTACATCGTCGGCTGGGAGGTCCATGAAGAAGAAAGCGGAGAGCCCCTTTGGAGAGCTATCTCGGCATAGGGTTACGGGGTCATCTGCAGCTGTTGGCGATGTTTTTTTCGATTATTATTCCTTGTTGCTCCAGCCGAATGATTTCCAGATAGTACGTCATGACTACCTCCCGTAAGATGGCTTTAGGTCACGGTTACATCGTGTGGTCTTATCGTGATAAGAAGTTTCTGAACATGGCTCTCCTGGCGGAAGCGTAGCTTCGTTTTATAGGAACGCTGGCTTAATTTGCTCCGGTGTTCCCACACCTTTCTTATATATTCTTCTAGTTATCATCCTTTTATTTTAAACCCAAGGCAGTAAGGAAAAAATCTGGAGCACCAAAATTTCCGGATTTCAATGCAAAAAATATAGGGTTATCATCCAGAGTAGCTACCCAAGGGACCCCCGGTGCGATACTTCTTCCTATTTTTATTGCTTTTATATTAAAGGCGGACATTACTGCCCCCGCAGTTTCTCCTCCTGCAATAACAAAGCGACGAATTCCTTTTTCTGCTATTTCCAAAGCAAGTTTTGCAAATGTATCTTCAACGATCTTCCCCGCATTTTCTCTGCCTAGGCTGTTTTGTATCTCGGTAATTTGATCTGGTTGTGCACTTGAATAAATTAAGCAGGGTTGACCACGTATAAGACAATCTTGGGCAAATTTCAGTGCTTCTTTATAATGAACCAAGTCACTGACAAGTTTCATAGGTTCAATCATAAAACCTGGATAAACAGCCAAAAATGATTGAATCTGCTCTAGAGTTATGGCTGAACAGCTTCCAGCAAGAATAATGCCAGCACCTTCGCCCTCAAATAAATGGCTTCCCTTGTTTTCTTTTAAAAGGCCTTTTTTACGGTAGTTGGATGGAAGCCCTCTGGCTATACCACTTCCCCCGGTAATTAATTTGTGGTCCGCGCAAAGCTCTCCGAGAAGATAAAGATCTTCAGAAATAACCGCATCGGTGATAATATGAGAAAATCCTTTTTCCACCAGGTTTCCCCAGCTTTCTTTCACTCTATTAAGCCCTTTCCGGATATCTTGCAAAGGCAAAAGGCCACATGGACGGGATGTTTGTTTTTGGAGCAGTTCCTTGACGTCGGATCCTCGCATGGGCGTTAAAGGATGGTGGCGCATGTGTGTGTTTTGTAAAAGTTTATCATAGACGAATAAGTGTCCCTGGTAAGTCGTTCGCCCATTTTCCGGGAAAGCCGGGCAAACGAGAGACGCTTTTATTTCTAGAGCGTCTTGAAGCGCATCAATGACAGGACCGATATTCCCCTTCGAAGTGGAATCAAAAGTAGAGCAATATTTCCAAAAATATTGAATGCATCCAATTTCTTGTAATACAGCTAACGCAGCAAGAGCTTTGCTCACTGCCTCTCTTGGAGGAACTGTCCGAATTTTAAGGGATACAACAAATGCATCGGTATTTTCTTTCAATTTCAAGAGTAATTCGTAATCAGGCAATCCGAGTATCTGCACCGTTCTCATTCCATTTTTTACAAGTACTTCACTAAGGTCGGTTCCTCCGGTGAAGTCGTCAGCGATACATCCTAATAGAACGCTCATGCTATTTCGCTCCTTGTTTCAAATGAAAGACGTCTTCTTTTGAAAGATAGTTAATTTTTTTGCCGTCAAGAATAATAAAGAGTCTACAGGTAGCTTCCAGCTCCTCAACAATTTCAATGACAGCATCAATATTCTCTCCTCCACACACAAGGCCGTGATTAGACATCAGTACAGCCTTTGATCCCTTACTCAATTTTTCAATTGATTCAGCCAACTTGATGTCGCCCGGTTTTTCATATGGAATAAGGGGAACCCTTCCTATTTTCATGATCTGATATGGTGTCAAAGCAGGGAGAACGTTATGAGAATCTAGATCTTCAAGGCATGATACTGCAGTTGCAAATGTAGAATGGAGATGAATCACGGCACTATGGTCTGGATTTGCTTTGTACCACGCAAGATGAAGAGGAACTTCTTTAGTGGGCTTTTTGCCGGAAATCAGGTTTCCAAACTCATCTAAAACTGACACATCGGTTTCGGTCAAATTCTTGAAAGAAGACCCTGTGGGAGTTGTTACATAGCACTTTTCACTTTTTATGCTGATATTGCCAGAACTTCCATGGGCAAAACCTCTATTAAAAAGGAAAAAACACGTTTGAACAATTTTTTTTCGGGCTTCTTCGACAAGAAGGTTCATATTTAAATTCATTAGTGGCAACTCCCAACTTTTAAATTTTAAATTTCATTATTATTCTTCTGTATATCTCAAAAAGAGTCATAATGGTAATAGGATGATATTGTTTCCCTAAAAAATAATTTTTTAGGGTTTTCATGCTCGCTCTATGATAGGGAGATATTTCTCTATCCTTCAAGCATATCGATTTTTTAGATAAAACGTCAGATCGCAAGCTTTAAAGCGGTTGAAAAATAATAGAGCCTGTTGCCTAACAATTGATCTG
>CAZJNG010000438.1:0-2532 GCA_964547265.1 uncultured Candidatus Cloacimonadota bacterium
GTTGTAGAATGTGTTTATAAATCGGGCGAGTATATAGACGTTTTATATAAAGTACTTGAAACTCCCAATGAAGAAACTTTTGATGTGGGCATTTCCTTCTTTCCAAAAAACTCTCATATAGCATTTCCTTCCAATTATTCATTAGCAATTAGGGGAACATTAGAATCTGAAACAATAATGTTTCCTAAAAAAGAAAGTCTAAAACGAAATAATTATGTTTTCTTTCGAGATATGCCACCGGGGAAGTTTCATATACAGCCCCCCATATCCTTTAATGCCCCCGAATTCCCATCTAATGTTTCCGAATTCCCGGAGCAGTTCAAAAATGAAATTATCAAAAAAAGAGAGTTAGTTGCAGCTTCCAGCGACGAAATTTCTCCCAAAATATGGACATTGAAAACTGATAACCCCAATATTATATGCACTCTTGAAATGGAGCCTGACGGCAATCTAATAATTAGATTCTCATTGATCAATTATCCTTTAAAAAGAATTACCATAGAGTTTGCAGCTGTAAATAAAGAAAACAAGCAAATTTATGTAAAAAGAGGAAGAGAGAAAGCGCCTTTTTCCGGGGAAATTGAACTGGAACCTATGGGAAATGAACTGTTTGGAGAAAAATTTATAGGCAGATTAGACCTCGCAGAGATAGAAGATCAGGACATCTTTATAATATCTTATTTTAAATAATTATAATTTATGGAGGGATCAATATGACACAGATCAAAGCTGAATCCTTTTCAGAGACTATGGGCAAGGCATTGAAAGATAGAGATTTTATACAAGTTACCCAATTAATGCTGGAAAGCAATGATGTCCCCGGATCTGAATATAAGTCTTATCTGGAAAGATGGCTTTATGACCCTTGCAGCTATGAATCAGGCGGGAAGAAAATTCAAGGAATACCTCTTCTTCTATCTTTTCGTAAACAAGTTGAAAAGCTGGCAAACAGCAAAGAGCCGGAAAAACTGATTTCTCAATTAAAAGAATGGGAAATAAAATTAGACCAAATATCAAGCAAGATAGACCGCGCCCTAACATTAAACCGGTATATTTCAGAGCCTCCTTCGACTCTTATCAGGGTTCTGTTAAATATTACCTTTGCCGCTATGTATTTTAGGTTTAGATCCCATAAGAATAATATGGCTCAATTTCAAAATAGTTTTGCAAAAGCTTTGAGCATTATAAGCGGACAATCTCATCTTAAGGGTTCAGAACAGACCACTCCTGAAATACCCTCTGAAATACCCATTAATGATTGTGAACAAAATATTATTAAAAAGACTCTTCAGTATTATTCTTCACTTTATAACCCCAAATATACGGCATTTTGTTCTCATATATTAAAATGGCTTCTTGATATGGAACCTCATTCCACAAAAGATATATCAGTAGCTTTTCCATACTACAAGAACTGTGAAGGAAAAATCGCCCTTATAAAGCTTCAGCTTTTCTCGGAGGGTAATGGAGAAATATATCCTCATCCTATTACATCTCCTTTTTTGGGACACGATGAAAAAGCTGAAACTTCTTTAGAAAATATAAAATATTATGTTTCCCATACCTCTGATATAAAAAATAAATTTGCTAATCATAATATATCTTATGAAATATTAGATAGAGAGCCTCGATACCCCCTTAAAAACATCACCGATATTTCCTTTGGCGCCGCCTTTGCCGCCGGCGTAGTCAATCTATTTAAAGATTCTGCCATTGACACGAATTGCTGCATAAGCGCCGGCATCGACTGTAACGGAAAACTTCTTCCGGTTTCTTATATCCCTGAGAAGATTGAAGCCCTCTGTAAGTCCAGCTTTAGCAGTTTAGTTTTATGTACAGAAAACCACAATGAATATAAAAATGAGCATGCCGGCTCAAAAATAAAACTAATTCCCGCTGAAAGAATTGAAGATGTAATAGAAAAAGTTAATAGATTAACCAGAATAGTGGAAAATTACATAGATAATCTTGAGAAAGATTTGAGCGCGCTTCCTAAGTATTATCCGGAAACACATAATTTTCATAATTTATCAGTTAATTTAATTTTACTGGAAAAAGAAATAGATGCTCAAAAACATGGTTTAAAGGAATCTTCTCTTGAGTTTAGATGGAATGATGATATATTTTATCGCAATATTATTTTAGCAGATCCTGGTTATGGAAAAACATGGTTTCTTAAAAATAGGGGGTTTAGACTTCTGAAGAAATTTAAAAAAGAGGTATATGAGTCGTATAAAAGTCTTTATGATGTCGATCTTCCAGTTTTTATAAGACTTAATGATTTAGCATCAAAATTAGATAAGAGTTCGTACTTCGTAAACGAGCTTGTTAGTCTTATTACTCAAAAGTATTTTTCAAAACAAAATGAAAAGGATTTTGAAAATTTCATTAAAGAAAAACTTATAAACAACACCCTTTTTCTGCTTTTTGACGCCTTAGATGAGGTGGATTCTAACAAAACAGCTATTCTAAGAGAAAAGATGGAGGATTTTTTAAAGAAGTATGATCGATGTCCTGTAATTATATCTTCAA
>CAZJNG010000439.1:0-2528 GCA_964547265.1 uncultured Candidatus Cloacimonadota bacterium
CTTAGTTTGTATATTCCTCCATAATGGTCAGAGTGTTGATGAGTTAATATGACTTTTGAAATTTTCCTGTAATTGTTTTGTTTTAGATAAGGTATTAGATTGTGTGAAATGCTATTAGTTTTATCATCTAAATCACCTGTATCAATCAATAATAAGTCATCTCTTGAGAATTCAACAAGGCAACAATCAGCATTTGAAACATTAAAAAAGCTAATCTTGAAATTGTGCTTGGGTGCCGGTATCGAAAAGACAATGCTCGCTAAAATAAAAAAGATTATACTTTTATTTTTATTCTTTGAGTATGCTAAAAAACCAGTACATAATAAACAATATAAACAGATAATTTCTCCCAAAGAAAAAGAGATTGTGTATCTAAAAGGCAAATGACTTAATACTTGAATAACATAATTGAATATTTCGGTTAAAAACTCTGCACTTAAAATAAATAATCTAAAAGGAGGTAAAATAATAATCATAAAGAATAATGGAAGTAATAAACTGATAAGTGGAATGCCTAAAATGTTAGAAGCAATCGTATTAAAGTTTATGTTTTGAAAATAATGTATTAGTAAGGGAGAAATTAAGATATTTATGATAATAATAATGATTAGATAAGTCAGTAGCTTTTTATACTTACCGTAATACTTGATTTTTTTATTAATTTCTTTTGCAATAAATATCCCACCTATTGCTGTAAAAGAAAATTGTAAGCTAGGATTGAAAATTAGATTAGGATTTGCTAAGCTGATAAAGAATAAGGAGATAAAGAAGATTTGCCAATCACTTACAAGCCTTGAACTGCTCTTGGCTATAAAAAAAAGCGAAAAGAATATTACAGCTCTGACTATTGTTTCTGAGCCACTACAGATAAAGGCATATAAAATTAAAACAATTAAAGTTATAATTTTAGCAAAAAAACTATTAAATCTTAAAAACTTAAGAAAACTAAAGACTAATAAAAAGATAATTCCTACATGTAAACCGCTGACTGCAAAGAGATGACTTAGTCCCGAATCAGGCAGAACCTCATATATGAAATCTTTATCGTATTGATTTAAATAAGTTCTTTCTCCTAAGATTAAAGACTTTGCTAAAGGAGATGAGTAATTTAAAGTGCTATCGATTTTATAATATATATATTCTCTAAGACGATGTATTTGCTTCATAAAATATGAGGCTGTATTATTTGTTGTTTTAATGGGGGAGAGGTGAGTTGCAAAAGCGTAGATATCGGCTTTTCGGTTTATTTTTGTAAAATCAGGTTGACCCGGATTCATTGTTTTAAATGGTTGAATCTTGACGACAGTTTGAATATTGTCTCCATATTTTAAAGAATCTTGAGAATAAAGATAAATCTTGCCATGTATATCAATATCAGCTAATGTCACTATTTCCAGAATATACCTGTTTGAGTTTTTAGTTTGGTGTCTATGGCTGATTATCTTCCCTGTAAGATTTTGTTGAATATAGTCTTTTGTTTCTAGAGAATCAACTTGTTGATATGTCAGGTAGTTTGAAATATGTTGAAAATCTTTTTTCTGATTGCTAAAGAAGTAAAAATTACCGCCAATAAAGCTGATTATGATTATACTTATAAGTCTTGTTTGTGGTTTAAACATTAGCAGTATAGACACTATTAAAGAAATAAACAAATAGTTGTTTATATTATCAATAAGAGAAGCACAAATAATACCTAACAACCAAGCAGGTACCCATATCAAAGCAGGAACAGGTAAATGATTTTTTGATGGTTGCTTTTTATAGGACGGAGTAAAGTTTTCCATTAGTTACAAGATATTATTTCTTTCTTTGTTTATAAAGTTCTTCGTAGATATGTAAAACAGCTTTTACATAAGCATCACTGTGGTTATAGGCATAAACAGCACTATATTTAGCTTTGTCATTTTTCATGTTTTTACCGGAGAGACCGTGTTTATTAAGGTAATTTGAGATACTGTGTAAGGTGTCTTCTATTGAGAAGATATCGACTTCTTCAAAGTTATCGTTTGCATCAATAAAGTAAGCATTCATAGAAGTAGGTATAAATTGTCCCCAGCCTGCTGCACCTGCAAAAGAACCGATGAAATGATAAACATCTTTATTGGTTTTTTGAGAGAATTGGTACAATGCTCTGAGTTCGTTAGTCGCAAATCTTTGTCTTCGAGGTATAAGTAAATATTGAGAGACTAGAGTGGGGAAGGTGTAAAAGTTACCACGCCAACGAGAGTTTGCATAATCAGATTCGATTGCCATAATTGCCATTAAGAGTTCGTAATGAATACCGTGTCTTTTTTCTGCTGCCAGAAGTTCTTTTTGATATTCTTTTCTGAAATCAGCACCTTTTCTTATTTTGGCATCTACGCCAAAATGTCTCATATACCAGTCTTTGCTTCTTTCACCTCTTTTAACTTGGTGTTCAGGCATACGAGTAAAGTATCTGCTAACGCTATGATAAATTTTAAAGTTTTCATGGTTAATATTTTCTGCCAACCAGTTATGTGGAACTCCTCTTTGGATGAGTGCGTTGT
>CAZJNG010000440.1:0-2514 GCA_964547265.1 uncultured Candidatus Cloacimonadota bacterium
CCAAAAATAGCACTGGTACCTAGAGTGGTTACACTGTTTTTCACATCAATTGAATCATCATTTCTAATGGTTACTGTCAGTCCCGGTACGCTTGATTCGAATTTTTCTGCTGTATCCCTTACATTTTTCATAACATCAATTATATTGCCTTCCGCTTTTTTATAAACAGAAAGGTTTATACTTGGTCTGTTATCGAGTTTTGAAATAATTCTTTTTTCTTCAAGTGTATCCTCAACATCAGCTATATCATTTAGAAGTATCATTCGTCCATTTGTATCAGTTTTTACTATCAACTCAACGATTTCCTCAGTAGATTGGAATTCGCCCATAGAGCGAATAATAAACTCTGCTTTTCCAAAATCAACTGTTCCACCCGGCAAATTCAAATTTCTTGTTTGAATTGCATTGTTAATGTCTGCCATACTCAGCCCATAGTGGTTAAGTTTATCAAGATTAGTATTAATATGAATTTGTCTTTCTTGAGTTCCAAATACTTCAATTTTTGAAATAAAGGGTATATTATTAAGTTGTTCTTTAAGGTTTTCAGATATTTCTCTTAAGCTATTACCTGAAAATTCTCCGGAAAGTGATATATTACATATCTCGTTGACTTCTCGCATCTTAATCTGAATCAAAATCGGATCTTGAGCATCAGCAGGTAAATCTGTAATTTTATTCATCTCTTCATTAAGATTATTCCAGGCATCGTCAGTATTTGCTTTTGGATCGAAAACAACTCTGATATTTGCTCTGCCTTCTTGTGCTGTAGAAGAAATATAATTGACATCATCAAGATTTTGCAATTGGTCTTCTATTTTTTTAACTATAAGGTATTCAATTTCTTCAGGAGAAACGCCCGGGTACAAAACCATAACTACAGCAGAACCAAAGTCCACAGCAGGATTAGCCTCTTTTGGTATTTGAATAATTGCAAAAATCCCCATGATAAAGACTACAACCATTAACATATTAATTAAAACTGTATTTTCTACAGAAAACTTTGCGATTGACATTTAATCTCCTGATTTGTTTTGAGAGTTTTTTTCTTCATCAATTTTTACAATAACCTTAGCTCCCTGTTCAATATTTTCATAACCTTCAATAACTAACATATCTCCTGCTGATAAACCTTCTAAAATTATCACATTTTCTCGAATTTGTTTGCCTAGAATAAGATTTTTTCTTACCGCTTCATTATCTTTATTGATAACAAAAGCAAAATTTTGATCGTATTCTTTTAAAATATGATTGAGAGAAGTATAAAACACATTTTTATGAATATTAACTAAGATTTCAGCACTTACTATCATACCGGGTATTAATTCTTTATTTCTGTTTTTTAACTCAATCTCCACAGGGTAATTTGCAATTGTATTCAACATCTTATAACCTATCCCGGAAATTTTAGCAGGATAATGGTTATTTTTGTGGAAAATTGTGGCAGATTGATTTCTTTTTAATGAGCCGATATGAGATTCTCCAATTCCTGTTCGAATAATTAAATTATCTAAATCAACTATCCCGGCAATTTTTTGATTCATGGTAACTGTTTGTCCTATTCTGATTGGTAAATCAACGATAGTTCCTGATACCGGACTGATAAATAAAGAATTATTTAATGCTCTTTTTTTAATTTCCAGATTTGCTAAAGCCCCTTGCCATTGAGACATGGCATTTTTATAAGAACTAACCGAATTTTGAAATTCAAGCTCAGAAATAATTTTTTCGTTGTATAATTGAAGATTGCTTAGATAATTTTTTTCTATCGCTTCTTTACTTGCTTCTGCTGCCAAGAGACTTGCTTCTGCTTGTAAAAGCTGTATTTCTAAGTCTTTATTGTCAATCTTTGCAATAGTTTCACCTTTTTGAACATTATCACCAAGTTGCTTATAAATCTCAATAATCTTTCCTGAAATTTCTGCAGATAAAATGATATCTGTTTTTCCTTCAATTATGCCGGAAATTTTGACATATTCATTAAGTGTTCTTGGTAAAACTTCTTGAACTATCACCGTTTGTTGTAAGTTTTGATTTCCAAAAGAACGACCTTGTGTTGGTTTTTTAGCACATGCACTAATAGATAATGCAATTATTACACCTGTTAAAACTAGCATTTTTTTTAACACGAGACTCTCCTAATCTTTTATTAATGATGAAAATTCTTCATCTGATTCAATATTAAGCAATTTCTTTAAATTTGACTTATTGCGTAAGATATTATATCGTGAACTTATAAACTGTGAACGGGCATTGCTGAGCATGATTTCGGCATCTAACATGTCTGAACTTGAAATTACTCCGCTTTGATATCTTTGGCTCATTTGTTGCCATGATTTCTCGGCATATTCAAGAGATAGTTCTGCCGATTGGGCAGTTTGAATAGCACTAATCCATGCTAGAGCAACTGTCCTGGAATTAAGATTAATCGAGTTTTCATTAACAATAAAATCTGCTTCGATTTTTCTTACCATTGCTTTATTTTTTAAATACGAGGAAATATTATTGCCTGTAGGT
>CAZJNG010000441.1:0-2501 GCA_964547265.1 uncultured Candidatus Cloacimonadota bacterium
TAATAGAGATATGACCCATCATGACCAACACCAATCTGAGGAACAAGTCCTTTTACTGCGAGATAATTTGACTGAGCGTAATTATTTTCATCAAGAAACGGGTAAGCAGAAAATGAATTTGTTACAAAGTTTGGGTGAGCTTCTGCAAATTCATCATAGCTCTTGTAATAATTAGAGTTATGTCGGGCAAAGCTTTTCCATTCAGAGTAAAAACAATTGTTTGAGATGAGGTCAAAGTAATTTTCAGAATAACTGTTAAACTCAAAAGCTCTTGCCTTATCTAATCCAACCAAGAGATTATTAAAGAATTTAACTCCTGAAGTAGTATTATAAAAATGTACAGGTGCAGAAGTGTTTAAAATTGATTTTTGAGAAACAATAATATTATTATTGGAAATATTAGCTCCATTATTTGAGCTTAGCACCATTCCATAGGATGTATAGATACTGTTATTATTAATTCTTATCACATTGTTTAAGACAAACAAGCCTTCACCTTCACTATCAGCTTTTAAACTGATAAGATCTAATGCCCTTGTACCAGCGGAAGGATTTCTATTTGAGGTAAAAGTATTACTGATAATATTAAATAAGCCTGTAGAGTTTGCTGCATAAACACCTGTATAGAATTGATTAAAGATGTTTTTAAAGAGAAACACCTCATCGATATTATTAACATAAAGCGAATTGTCAGTATTTTCAAAGGTATTATGTGATAATGCCACCCAGTTATGTCTTGGCAGATAAGATCCGGTTCTTAAATAAAGTCCGTATTGACCGTTTTCAAAAGAGTTATGGTTAAACTTAGCATTTCGGCAATAGGCATCCTGCATTACGATAGAGTATGTACTATTCAGATTTTCATCAATAAAGAATTCATTGTTATCAAATTCAAAGCGATTGACTTTGCCCCTAAAGTCAATCATTTTATTATAGCTCTTTGTTGTGTTTTCAAATCTGATATTTTTGATAATAAAACGGCTTGCACCGTTGATAGTCAGAAGTGGTTTGTTTTCTGTTGTAGTTTCATCATAAGTAAAAATGACCACATCATCAGGGTTAGCAGGTTCTATTACCAGCCAGGATTGACTTTGTGTTTCTGTTTCGTGAGTATCTCTTGGGATGTGATTTAGGGTATAATAATCACTGTATGTGCCTGCATCTAGTTTTATTCTGAGAGTGTCTTTGTGACTGTTTTCGTTGTTCCATCTGAAAAACCCAAATCTTTCTAAATCATAAAAGCAGTCATGTAAAGATTCATAATCTTTTCCAACACCTACTGTCAGAACTTTGTCATAGGCATAATAAAATGAAGGTGGAATACCGGGTGAGTTTTCATTTGCTCCGATGTCCGGGTAGATATCTCTGGGATTGCCATCAATATCGTCATTGATACGATTAGAACCAAAACCTCTACTAAACATAAGCGGTGAAGTAGTATAGCCGTTTTCTGTAAAGAGTGGATCAGCTTCAATGGAGTACTCGTTTATTGTAGAGTCTGCTGTTTTCCATTGACTGATAGAGTAATAATAATTATCTCCTAATCTTACAAAATAAGCACCATCTACGAAGTAGCAATTAGTATTCATTCTGAAGTTTTCTGAGTTAATAGGATGCACTATTTCAACTGCATATTTTTCTGCTCTGATTGCATTGGAAAAGATATCAATATATGGAGATTGATTATATTGGTAAATACCTGTACTATTGACACCTTTGATGTCAATATTATTATGCTGAACATCAATGTAATTTCCGCCTACCCATAAAGCACTACTGCCTGAACTAAGCTTAATGATATTATTGGCAATCAGATTGGGGTAAAGCGTTCCTGTTTCCCATTGTTGACTTGAAATTGAACTGAAATTAATACCGGTGCCTGAACCGAATATACGGTTTCTTTCTATAATACCGTTGGTTGTTAAGTTTGCTAAAATACCTGTATTGTTAAAACCTGAAATTATATTGTCAATAATTGTAAGATTTTTAACATTTGATGTATGAATAGCATAGTTTTGATTTGTAAAATCAGAGTTTTTAATTGTAATATTTGAACTATTTGTATTGTTTACATAAATCCCAAAGCGACCACTATTGATAATAGAATTTTTTAGTTCAAAATCAATTACCATTGCTTTGTCGCTTAGGTGGATATTATCTCCACCTGTTCTGACAGATGCTTGAGTAAACATACAGTCATCGATGGTGATGTCGGTTGCATAAGAATCAAAATATATGCCGTTTCCGTATGTTGGACTCTGATTATCAAAAGCAACATTTTTAATACTAAGATGATTGACTCTGCCTATTTTGAACAAGTAAGGCTCTTCTTGTGTACCGGTTGCAATGATTCTGTTTTTTATAAAGTATTCGGTATTGGATTCAATAAACAAAGCTCTTTGAGAACTTATTCCCGGTACGGTCAGAAGTTCTAATTGTTCAGCAAAATCTCCGTCTGTTCTGTTTAGTTTGATAAGTGTATTTGCTTCAACACCTCTTAT